>JANQEF010000002.1 GCA_028278465.1 Dehalococcoidia bacterium
GACCCTCACCCGCGAGCGGGTACCCGTCGCTCAGGAAACACGCCATCCCTCTCCCTTGATGGGAGAGGGACTGAGGGAGAGGGTGAAACCGCTGTGCCGCCCTTCGACGGGCTCAGGATGGCACAGCGGTCCCGGCAGAGCCGGGACATCCCCTCTCTCTAACTCTCTCCCACAAGGGGAGAGAGGAAAAACCAACCCGTCCACTCCCACAAGCAGGTGAGGGTGGCAGCTTCCTTCTCCCAGCGGGAGAAGGTGCAGGATGAGGGAGAAGTCGTCTCACATGGACCAGTCGGATCCCCACCCGCAAGCGGGTACCCGACGCTTGGGATGACAATTGCCCCCTCCCAGGCTGGGAGAGGGACGCACAATCACATAACAACCACACATCGGAGAACTGAAACATGGGACTGCTCGACGGCAAACGCGCCCTCATCACAGGCGCACGTAAAGGCATCGGACGCGGCATCGCACTCACCCTCGCTAAAGAGGGCGCCAGCGTCGGCCTCAACGATCTCGTCGACGACGAAGTCACGCAGGCCTCGGCGGAGGCCTGCAGCAGCTACGGCGTCACCGCAACCGTTCACCAGGGCGACGTCAGCTCTGTCGCCGGCGTCAACGCTGTCATCGACGCCTTCGAGCAGGCCCACGGCGGCATCGACATCCTCGTCAACAACGCCATCTTCCCCGACCAGAGCCGGCCGTTCTTCGAGACCGACGAGGCGTACTGGGACCGGATGATGAACCTGTCGCTGAAGGGCTACTTCTTCGCCGGGCAGCGGGCCGCCAGGTCAATGATCGACCAGGGCACCGGCGGCTCGATCATCTGCCTTTCCAGCGTCCATTCGTACGCGGCGGTGAAGGACTGGACCGCCTATGGCGTCGCCAAGATGGGGCTGCGTCGCATGGTGAAGGGCATGGCCGTGGACCTGGCCGGCACCGGCATCACAGCGAACTGCATAGCGCCCGGCGCCATATCGAACCGTCTGCCGGCGTCTGGCGACGACATCGATGGCCCGCCGCATGACGTCGACGCTAATCCTAGCCTCAAGACGCGCGTCCCGGCCCAGCGCGGCGGGTTGCCTTCAGACATCGCAAACGCCGTGCTCTACCTGTCGTCCGACCTCGGGAGTTACGTCAACGGCGAGACCATTCTCGTCGACGGCGGCCTGATCGCATCGTCTACGCTGTAGATGAGGGTGCTCTCTCCCAGCTTCGTGTGCCCGCTTGTGGGCGCGAGCCAGAGGGAGGGTCGGTGGTGATCTGTCATTCCGGACTTGATCCGGAATCTGTTTGGTAGCGGCGCGCCCGCACGCGGGCACCCGGCTGCCGCCCGGTAACGCTGGAGGCGTCACGACTAATCGTCCCCGACGAGACGAATGGCCCTCCCCCTTTACCCCCTCCCAAGCTGGGAGGGGGATGATGCCATCGTGGGCTGGCCTGACCTGAGCGGAGCCGAAGGGGAGGGCACCAGGTGCGAACGTCCCGATTGCATCGTGACCGGGCGCGGCAAGCAGCGCCCCTACCAGAGTCTCCCCCAACCAATGCCAATCAAGCGAATCGAACAGAAAGTCGTCTTCGAGAACCGCTGGGTGCGGTTGTACGAAGACGAGATCGAGCATCCTGACGGCCGCGCCGGCACCTACTCATGGGCGGTGCGCAACAACGGCCACGGCGGGGCGATGGCCATCCCGCGGCTACCCGACGGCCGGCTGCTCATGATCAAGGTGCACCGGTACGTGCCGGATCGCTGGTCATGGGAGTTCCCCGGCGGCGCTGCCGAGCCGGGTGAGACGCCCGAAAACTGCGCCCTGCGAGAGCTGACCGAGGAGACCGGCCTGCACGGCGCAAACGCCCGCGGCATCGGCACGTTCTCATCAGACGCAGGCTTCTTCCGCATCACCCACAACGTCGTGGTCGTGGACCTCGAAGATGACGCCGAACAGAAGCTTTCGCTGGACGCTAACGAGTCGATCGCTGAAGCCCGGTTTGTGACGGAGCAGGAGGCGTGGAAGCTGGTCGAGTCAGGTGAGATGTTCAGCGGCACGAACATGGCGGCGCTCGGTCTGTATCGGGTTTCGCCGGTCGCAGTGGGGCTGCAAGACCCGGCAGGCCCGCACCCTCGACGCGTTAGGGCGAAGCTGATGTACGACAGCCCGTGGTGGCGGCTGCACGAAGATGACACGGTTCGACCTGACGGCTCGCCGGGCCACTACGTCCGCCTGAGCACGGCCACGGGCGGCGGCGCCATCCTTGTCATCCCACGAACACCGTCCGGCAGGCACCTGCTGATCAAGATCTACCGCTATCCGGTAGACCGGGAGATCTGGGAGTTCCCGGCGGGGCTGGTAGAGGAGGGCGAGGACCCGGTGGAGACGGCGGTCCGCGAGCTGGCGGAGGAGACGGGGCTGGCGGCAACGAAGGCCAGGCTGATCGGCACGCAGTTCCCGGTGGCCGGTGTGATCAGCGACACGTTCTACACGGTGCTTGCCGATGTGCCTGAGACGGAGCTTGCTGATCTGGCATTGCAGGCGGATGAGGGGATAGTCGAGGCGAGGTGGGCGACGCTTGATGAGCTGGCAGAACTGGTACGGCGTGACGAGATCAAGGACGGCGTAACGCTGGGAGCAATAGCCCGCCTACTGGCGGAGGGGTAAAACCGGCGGGCTTCCCCCCTCCCAGCTTGGGAGGGGGTTAGGGGGAGGGTCGTTCGTCTCGCAGAGGACGAGTAGTTCTCTGTTCTCAGTTTGGTAGGGGCGCGCCCGTAAGCGGGCACCCGGCTGCGCCGGGTCCCGATGCAATCGGGACGTGTGTCTCCTGAGCGAAGCGCAGCGGAATCGAACGAACTCTCCTGCTGGGACTCATCCTGACAGGACGGGTTTGCTGTATGAGAGACCCTTCGACTTCGCTCAGGGAACACCACCGACCCACCCTCTCCCTCCCTCCCTGGCACGGAGGGAGTGCCCGTCGTCCCGAACGGGCGCGAGAGACCCGGGGTTGCGGGGCGATCTACCTCGGCCGCAACTCTAGATCAGCGATTGGTCACGATGTCGGACGGCTGGCGGACGCGGCATCAACGCTTGGTCCCGTTTGGTGCCCCACTCAGCCCCAGGTCCTTCGCTGCCGCTCAGGACGAAGGTGGCAGCGGACCGGCAGAGCCGGGACGACTGTGTTTCCTGAGCGAAGCGCAGCGGAGTCGAAGGACCTCTGGCATGCACGGCCGGTCCTGACAGGAATCGCTAGCTGCCAGAGAGACCCTTCGACTTCGCTCAGGGAACACGACCGCCCCATCCTCCCTCTCCTCACCCCTTCAGCCAGTACTTGCTCAGGTCGTCCTTCGGCTCCCAGCCCAGCAACCGCCTCGCCTTCTCGTTCGAAAACTTCCCGTGCGGCAGGTCAGGGAACATGAAGAACACCTCCGACCTCGACGGCATCGCCTCCAACTCCACCTCCAGCGCGCATCGGAACGAATCGGCCGCGTCACGCCACGACACCGTGTACGGCACCAGGTCGTGCCCCACCTGCGCAATCGGGTCGCCCGCCTCGCCCACATGCGTCTCCGCATCCAGGAACATGTAGAACAGCAGGTCCAGCACATAGATATCGTGGAACTGCGTGAAGATTTCGCAGATCTCCTGGCCCAGCGACTTCGTCAGCGCGTAGAGCCACGTCCCCGGCTGCGGCGGCACATCCGGCCCGACGCCATGGTCGAACCGCTCATACGTTGGACCCGCAACGGCGTAGAACGGCCCGGTGTTGATCACCCGTCGAATCCCGTGCTCAACCGCCGCAACCATCATGTTGTAGCAGCCGCGGGCGCTCACATCGAAGGCCCGCACACGGTCGGTGCGCATCACGGACAGGTTGACGATGGCGTCCATGCCCTCGGCCACCTCGACCACATGCTCCAGGTCCGAGACATCCACCTTGATGTACTCGTGATCGGTTTCGAGGTCGTTGACATCGGTCAGGCGCAGCGTGTGGTGAGGCTCCAACGCCTTCACAACGTGCGGGCCAAGCATCCCGTTTGCGCCAAGCAGCAGGACGTTCACGGCATCACGACCTCTCCCGCGGCGCATAGCCGAGGCTGAAAGATGGTGAAACGTCGTCCGCGCTCCACCACGGCTGGCCGGTCAGGTAGCGTGCGTTCGGTACATCAGACTGGACATGGAAGATATCGAGCCAGCCGGAAAGCTCGGCATCGAGCGCCTTCGACACCGCGTTCGCCGCGTCGTCGAAATACAGCGCCGATGTTGACGGGTCCGGGGCCGCATCGTCGGTGAGATCGCCCAGCCGCAGGATCACCACGCTGACGCCGTGCTCCCGAGCGAACTCCCTGCACACCATCTCGCCGAGGTGGTAGCAAAGCGAAGGCGGCTCGGTGGTCGGCCTCGTCTTCCACCGCTCGGTCACCGCCATCTTCTCGTCGTAGAGGTCCATCAGCTGCAGAGAGCTGAGGTAGACGAACCGCGGCACCTTCTCTTCGACCGCCGCCCGCAGCAGGTTGTAGGTGCAGCGCATCTGGTAATCGAGCTGAGACGAGGCATCGGCCGCGGGGTCGGATTCGCCGGGATGGACGATGACGTCGACGCCGCGGACGAGGTCGTTGGTCGCCGATGAATGGTCGAGATCGGAGCGGGTGAAGTCGTGTTGCGTGACGATGTCGACGCAGTCGGTGAGCAACACCGAGTGCTCGCTCGAGATGGAGTCGGCAAGGCGCTGTGATAGCGCGCTAGCGCCGGATGTGACGAGGACCTTCACAGGATGACCGTTTCGCGGACTAGAGACTTCACGGCGCAAGGTTGGCACATCGCCCGGCAGCTTGCCAAACAGCGGAAGAGCGTCACTAACCCGCTGCTGGCACCATCACCGCGAACCCGGCAACTACTGGAGTACAGGGTTCGTGAAGAACGGGAAGATATCAAGTGGAGGCGCAACCAGAGTAGGAACAACCGCGCGATCCTCGTTGCCAGTACCCAGCCGTCCCAGGACTCCGTTGCCCCAGCACAGGGCTTCTTTCCGAGTCGTGACCCCACAGGTGTGATCGGTACCTGCGTCGATGTACATGAACGAATGCCCGCCTGCGACAGGGGTCGGCACATTAGCGGAGCCTCCAACACTGGATATGCCCAGCTGCCCCGCGGCATTCAAACCCCAGCAGTAGACTTCACGTCCGGTTGTGATCGCGCACGTATGGGCAGGACCCAGCGTTAGGGATGTAACCTTCAGGTTGATCGCGGCCCTGACAGGCTCCAACGCGACCGTAGAGTTATCAACATCGCCGATCCCGAGCTGTCCAAGGTTTCCGATCCCCCAGCAGTAGACAGCGCCACTTGTCGTGATCCCGCAGGTGTGTCCGCCGCCCGCCTGGATCGTTGTGAACGTGTGCCCGCCGGCGACCTCGGTCGGATCGGCAACAGAAATGCCATCCACCCCGTTGCCCAATCGCCCCTGGTTAGGGTTGCCCCAGCAGTAGCCCGTCCCATCGGTGGTTACACCACACGTGTGAGAGTCTCCCGCGCTCAGCGATTTGAACTTCAGGCCCCCGGCAACCAGGGCAGGTACCGATTGAGCGGATACATCGATCTCGCCGCCGAGGCCAAGCTGGTCGAGGAAGTTAAGACCCCAGCAGTACGCATCGCCCTGAAAGGTCAAACCGCAGCTGTGTGAGTTCCCGACGGTGATCGAAGAAAACAGTTGATCTGTGTTTACGAGCACAGGGGTTTCACTATCGTTGTTGGATCCGTCGCCAAGCTGTCCAGCCTGATTGCGTCCCCAGCATTGAACCTGGCCTTGCGCCGTCCGGCCACACGAGTGTCCGCTTCCGGCGCCCACGTCCACGAACGGCAAATCCGTGAGTACGAGCACCGGCACGTTACTGTCCTGGCCCCCGGGTCCGGCGCCCAGCTGTCCGTTGTTGTCAGCACCCCAGCAGTAGGCGAGCCTCTGGTCAGTGTGACCGCAGGAGTGCAGCACACCGGCACTCACGGTGTTGAACTTAAGCGGCGGCGGCGCTGGCGGCACGACAGACACCCGGTGGTTGATCTGTGTCGTGTCACCGTTCGTGAAGGTGATCACAGCCGTGAACCAGACCTGCGGGGTGAACGTGGCGTTGGCGTCGGAGAACGGCTCCGTATCAAACGCGTTGGCCCTGCCGTTGCCGCGCGTGCCCTCCAGGTCGAAGGGAGCGTTGGTCTCGGTCCTGTATGGCGCGTTCTGGGTTCCGGGGTCTTCGATGTAGAAGCTGACCGATTCGACCGCCTGGTCGGGACTTGTGAACACGTAGATGTCGCCCGAAATAGTCGTTTCGCCCGCCAGCGGCACCGGGTCTGAGCGGTCTGAGGATGCGCTCCAGAGCAGCTGATACTCGTCCGGCGGCAACGGCTCTTCGACCACCGGCAGCACGACGTTCACGTTGGCATCGATCTGTAGCGTGGTGCCGTCGGTGAAGGTGAACACCGCAGTGAAGACGGCGTTGCTGCCACCCAGCAGAATCGAGCCGAGGGTCCCGCGGAGTTCGGCCAGCGGCTCCGTGTCGTAGGCGTTTGCTCTGCCATTGCCGCCTGCGCCCTGCAGATCAAACGGAGCGCGCGTTTCGATCCGGTGTGGCGGACTTTCGAGGTCTATGTCGTTGATGTAGAAGCTGACCGATTCGACCGCCTGGTCCGGACCCGTGAAGACATAGATGTTGCCGGTCACGGTCGCTCCGTCCAGCGGCATCGGGTTCGAGCGGTTGGATGACTGGCTCCACAGCAACTCATATTCGCCCGGCGGCAGCGGCTCTATGGGCGGCGGCAGATCTTCCAGCGAGAAGCTGCGGGACACCGTCACCACCCTGCCGTCTTCCAGTCGGATGACCGCGGTGACCGAGTGACCTGCGCCGGTCCCGTTGCGCAGCAGGTCGGTATCGAACGGGTTCGCTCGTCCGTTGTTCTGTGTGCCAGCGAAATCGAACGGAGCGTTGGTCTCGGTCCGTCGGGGACTGGAGTTCCGCAGCGGATCGTCGAGGTAGAAGTCGACGCTCGCCACGTTCTCAGACGGCGTGACGAAGATGTAGACGTTGCCTGTGAGGTTAGCGCCGCTTAAGGACCTGGAGTTCGAACGGGTGGACGAGGTGCTGTAGCGAAGCTCGTAGTTCAAGATCGGCTGCGGCTCGACCCTCACCGTGGTGGTGCCGGTGGTTCCATCGACAGTGGCGCTGATGGTGATGGTTCCCGCCGCCAGGCCGGTGACGACACCGGAGTCCGAGACGGTCGCGGTCGAGTTCGAACTGCTGCTCCAGCTGACATCGCGGCCGGTCAGGATGTTGCCGTCTGCGTCCTTTGGAGAAGCGGTCAACTGGACCGTTCCGCCCACCTGGATGGTCGTATCGCCGGGCGTGACCTCCACCGAATCGACAGGCGTCTGGCTGACCGTGATCACTGCGCTCGCTGAGACTGCCTCCGAAGTCGCGGTGACGGTCGCGGTGCCGGGCGCGCCGATCGACAGCTGCCCGGTCTGCGGATCGACGTCCAGGACGGAAGCATCGCTCGTCGACCAGGTGACGCTGCGGTCTTCGAGCAGGTGACCCTGCGCATCTCGCAGAGTCGCGATCAGCTGCGCATTGGCGCCGAGCCCGATCTCGATGGACGCAACGGGGCCGTGGGTCACTTCGAGCGTCATGGTTGCGGTCACGCCTTCGGCCGTGGCGCTGATGGTCGCCGTTCCGGCAGAGATGGCGGTGACCACGCCGGACGAAGAAACGTCAGCGATCGAGTTGTCGCTGCTGGCCCATGAGATGGCGCGGTCAGACAGCGAACCGCCGTCTGCGTCCTGCGTGTCGGCGACCAGTTGCGACGATTCGCCTTCCGCAAGCAGCAGGCTCTCGGGCGTCAGCGCGAACTGCGCGATCGGGATGGCGGTAACGGTGACAGTCGCCGTGCCCTCGACACCCTCTGAGCTGGCTGTGATGGTGGCCTCGCCGACCGAGACACCGGTGACCAGCCCGTCTGGGGAAACAAGCGCCACGCTCTCGTCGCTGCTTGACCACGTGACGACGCGGCCGCTGAGCAGTCCGCCCTCCGAATCGAGTGGCGCGGCCGTCAACTGCACCGAGCTTCCGGATTCGACCGAGACGTCCTCCGGCTCGACCAGCACGGTCGCTATCGGCTCGTTGCTAACGGTGAGGGTCGCAGTCGCGGACACGCCTTCCGATCTGGCAGTAATGACAGCCGCTCCGAGGCCAATCACCGAGATGGCGCCGGTGTTGGCATCGACCTGGATCACGGAGGTGTCGTCGCTGGACCAGGTGACGGTTCTGTCGCTTAACAGGTTCCCTTTGGCGTCCCGCAGCGCAGCCACAAGGTTCGCTCCGTCGCCGAGCGCGATCTCGATGGAAGCTACCGGGCCGTGCGTCACCTCGATGTTGACGGTGCCGCTGACGCCGTCTGCTGTGGCAGTGATGCTGGCAAAACCTGCGGAGATACCGGTGACGGTGCCGGTCGACGAAACCTGCGCGACATCGCTGTTGCTGCTTGTCCAGGTGATCGGACGGCCGGTCAACTCGTTACCAGGCCCGTCTGTGACGACGGCGGTGAACTGCGTTGACTCGTCTTCAACGAGGGTGTCTGATGAAGCCTCGACACGGACGCTGGCGACCGAAGCCGGGATCACCGGCACGGGGTTGACGATCGGGACGCCGACATTTGGCGTGGACGTCGGTGTAGGAGGCGGCGGTGTTGCTGTGGGAGTGGTAACTGGACGGGCAGGCGTCGCCGTTGGGCGAACGGGCGGCGTGGCGGTGGCAGCTACCGGCGGAGTTGGCGTGGACTGCGCCGCCAGCGTCGCTTCTACGTTTGCGGCCACGGTCGCGTCGAGGTCAGGCGCGGCGGTCGGCGACGCTGTGGTGTCTGTGCCGTCGGCTTCAGGCGTAGCTTCCGACTCGGTGCAGGCGATCGCTATGGCGATAAAAGATGCGACCAGCGAGATCGCCAGCCACTTCGGAAATAGCCTCAAGTTGTCCCTCTGTTAGAGATCCTGTTAGCCGAACGCCGGTCCTCAACTGGAAAGCGTAGCGAAAACCGGCCACGCCGGCGGCATCTTACAGCACGCCCGTTCAATCGTGCGCAGATCGATGGCCAGCCGCTGCCGACAGCCGCATTTGTCGACGTGTTGGTGCTCTCCTGCTCAGTCCTCCAGGATGAACTGGAAGATCACCGCTGAGATGATCACGAACACCACGTCGAACGCCGCAGCCAGCTGCA
Source organism: Dehalococcoidia bacterium (assembly GCA_028278465.1). Taxonomy (GTDB): domain Bacteria; phylum Chloroflexota; class Dehalococcoidia; order Lucifugimonadales; family Lucifugimonadaceae; genus JAJCYX01. Next base: position 9,240 of record JANQEF010000002.1, read on the forward strand.
GCCATTGCGACATCTCGCTCCACGAATCGCCCGCCACCAGGTCCGCCGTCGCCTCGATCGCAGCCAGCAGCAGCGGCGCTATCACCGGCAGGAACAGCAGCGGCAGCATGATCTCCCTCGCCCGCACCCGCACGCTCATGGCGGCGAACATGGTGCCAACCGAGCTGAACCCGATCACCGTGAGAGCCGCAATCGCGAGCATCTCGAACCGGAAAACGACCAGGTTGAACAGCACCGCGAACACCGGCAGCGCGATGGCGACCGAGATCGCCAGGAAGAGCAGGTTGCCCAGCGCCTTGCCAAGGAAGATGAGATCGCGGCTGACCGGCGTCAGCATCAGCCCTTCCAGCGTGTCCCGCTCCATCTCCAGCGCAAACGCCCGGTTGAGGCCGATCACGCCGGCGAATGCGATGCCAGCCCACAGCACGCCGGGCCCGACGAACCTCGCGCTGTCGCGGTCGTTGATGTCGATGGCGAAGGTGAAGATGGCGAAGACCAGCAGCACAAACCCGGCGATCGAGACGATGACGTCGCGGTTGCGGACCTCAAGCAGCAGGTCCTTGCGAGCGATCGCCCAGATCACGCCGAGCGAAGCGCGCAGGTTGGATGGAGAAGTCGACGACGAGGCACTTGCCGGCACGCCTGGTTCGTTGCCGGCGTTGTCCGGAGCCGCTTCGCTCCCCTGCTCAGCCGCGCTCTCGTCGATGCGGGACTCGGCCACTACACCGCTCCCACCGGCTCGCTGAACCGCGCCTGCAGCCGCACGACATCCACTGCTGAAACCGGCTCATGCAGCGTGACGCGGCCGCGCTCCAGCACCGCCACGCTATCCGCCACCTGCAGGCCGAGGTCGAGGTGATGCGTCGTCATCAGCACCGAGCGGCCCGGCGACCTGAACTCGCCGATGATCGCTTCGAGCACTGACCGCGCCCGCTGGTCGAGGCCTGACTCTGGCTCGTCAAGCAGCAGCGTCCGGGGCGAATGCAGCAGCGCGCGCGCCAGCGAAACCCGCTTCTGCTGGCCATGCGAAAGCAGCCGCACGCGCACATCGCGGCGGTGGTCCATCTCGACCCGCTCCAGCAACTCCGCAATTCGCGACTCTGGCGTCATCAGCCCGAACATGCGCGCGAAGAAGCCGAGGTTTTCGGCCACTGTCAGGTCTCCGTACAGCATCGGCGAGTGCATCACGACGCCGACGCTCTGCCGCACCAACTCGCCCTGCTTCGCCGGGTCGACGCCGTGTATTGACACGCTGCCGGAGTCGGGCTTCGTCAGCGTCGCGAGTATTCGCAACAGCGTCGTCTTGGCGGCGCCGTTCGGCCCGAGCAGCACCACGCACTCTCCGGCACGCGCGCTGAGGTTCAACCCGCGCAAAACGCCGGTCGGGCCATACGACTTAACGAGCTTTTTGACTTCGATCATTGAGAAACATGCGCCAGCTTCAGAACGCTCACCGATAGCTGGCGGTCTACTGAAGAGTTTACGCGTTGCAGTCGCAATTGACCGCTCCACGTCCCGACTGTAGATTGCCGGAATCCAGCGGGAACGAGAGCGGGGCGAGCAGACGATGCGATCACGCATGTTCAGCCGGGAGAACGTCGCCGAAGCGCGCAGGTTGATCGACAGCGGAATCTCCGAGTCCGCCGTCCTGACCCAGTTCCGGATCAAGTGGAGCCTCTCTCAGACCGATGCCGAGCGTCTCTACGACGAGGCGCGCCGTGAGTCGCCCACCTCTCCGCGGTCCCTGATGCGCCAGGAAGGCGGCGAAGACCTCGTCTGGGGCTTCGCAGCGCTGTTGCTGGGAGGCGTGGTCTCCGCCATCACCTGGATCACAGCCAGCCCGGGCGGCACCTATCTGCTGATGTGGGGCCCGATTCTCTATGGCGCATACCGGCTGTTCAGAGGCTTCACGCTCAAGCTGCGGGCCTCGCGAAACAGCCGGTATGCGCCATAGAGAATCGGGCCCCACATCAGCAGATAGGTGCCGCCCGGGCTGGCTGTGATCCAGGTGATGGCGGAGACCACGC
>JANQEF010000031.1 GCA_028278465.1 Dehalococcoidia bacterium
GCGAGCGTTGGCCTGTACCTCTTCGGCGTAGACCTCGGCCTCTTCACGGGCCGACTGCGACTTCTTGAGCTCGCTCTGGGCCTGCTCGATCATGCGAGAGCTTCGAGCGCCGGCGTCGGACTTGATGCGCTGCGCCTCGGCCAGCGTGTCCTCGGCCTGCTGCAGCTTCATGCGCGCCTGCGCCTGGAGCTCGCTGCAGAGCTGCTTCGTGGCGGTGATCGCCTCGTGCTCTGCCTGGGCGCGGGCGGATTCCGCCTCAGAGCGGCGCTTGCGTGCGACCACTCGCTCGTCCCGAGAGAGCTCTCTCAGCAGCAGAGCCTGGCGCCAGGCTGCCTCGGCTGAGGCGTTGTCTGACGGGAACGGAGTAAACTCGTTCAGGATGCTGGCCTTCGATCTTCGGTTCTGGGCCATATTCTTGGGTCTCCCTGTGTTCCGGTCCGCACAGCCGGGCGTCCTGCCCGTCGCGGCTCGCTGAGCAGCCAGCAATCCCGAACACGGGGCCGGCGTCTCCTCACATCTCTTGCCAAGTTATGCTGCACACCCATTGCACTCCAACGCAGTTCTTACAAGTTGCGATGAGTGGAAGCACCCACCGGAATCTGATGGCCGCGGACACATGGACCGTGGATACCGGCCGCAGTCGACAGCGGCAGGTGGTTGAGCGATGCGCGGCTCCGAGAGGCTGATCGGCAGAGAGGTCCGGCGCGTTGCCGCCACCGGTTCGACGATGGACGACGTGGCGCAGGCGTCGCGTGAGGGCGCGGCCGAAGGTCTCGTTGTCTCGGCCGATGCGCAGACCTCGGGCCGCGGAAGGCACCAACGGGAGTGGGCTTCGGAGGCGGGTAAAGACGTGCTGGCGTCTGTGCTGTTCAGGCCGCGGCCTGCGATCGCCGGCGAGATCGGGATGCTGCTGGCGCTTTCGATCGCCGAGGTCGTCGAGGTTGTATGTGGGTGCGATGTTCGGCTGAAGTGGCCGAACGATGTGCGGGTCGATGGCGAAAAGGTCGCCGGGATTCTGCTGGAGTCGGAGCAGGGTCCAAGCGGATTGGCGGTCGTGGCGGGGATTGGCCTGAACGTGAACTCGCAGATGCGCGGCGTCTCGCCGGACGGCGTGGCGGCAGTCAGTATGAGCGAGCTGGCGGACCGGGAGTTGAACCGCGATGAGGTGCTGGAGGAGTTGTTAGGGAGGATAGACGGCTACTACGCGGAGGTGCGAGCAGGCGGAACGGTGGCGCCGGCGTGGAGGAGCAGGCTCGAGACGATCGGGCAGCGGGTTACGGTGACGTTTGTCAGGGGTGACGGCGCGGAGAGTTCGGTTGCAGGCGTAGCGGAGGATGTTGACGAATCAGGACGGCTGATAGTGCGGGACGAGAACGGTCGCGCGTGGCCGGTAGCAGCGGGCGAGGTGACGTTGAGGGAGTGAGGCTCTTGTCATCTCGAGCGCAGTGAGAGATCTGACCGTTCGATCTGAGACCGTCGGAGAGATTCCGGATCAAGTCGGGAATGACAGTTCGCCCTCCCATATTGGGAGGGGGTAGAGGGGGAGGGTTATTCGTCTTGTCTGGCAAGGGGCGGTACTTGCCCCGCCCGGTGGCGCCGGAGGCGGCACGATCGTGTTTCCTGAGCGAAGCTCAGCGGAGTCGAAGGATCTCTGGTGCGCATAGTCGGTCATGACAGGACGAGTTTTCTACAGAAGAGACCCTTCGACTTCGCTCAGGGCAATCTAGCTCAGGATGGCGGCTCGTTCCTTCTCCCAGCGGGAGAGGGTGCAGGATGAGGGAGAAGTTGTCTCACGTCGACCAGTCAGATCTCTCACTGCGTTCGAGATGACAAAGGCGCGTGCCTCTTCCTTCCCGCTGGAAGAGGAAGCTAACGACCCTCCCTCTAACTCGCGCCCGCAAGCGGGCACCCGAAGCTGGGAGGGAGGATGTGTTTCCTGAACGGAGCGGCAGCGGAGTCGAAGGATCTCTGGTGGGCATAGTCGGTCATGACAGGACGAGTTTTCTACAGAAGAGGCCCTTCGACTTCGCTCAGGGAACACAGCGCGGCCTTCCATTCGACTAGGCTCACGGCAATCTAGCTCAGGATGGCGGCTCGTTCCTTCTCCCAGCGGGAGAAGGTGAAGGATGAGGGAGAAGTTGTCTCATGTTGAAGAGTCAGATCTCTCCCTTCGGTCGAGATGACAAAGGCGCATGCCGCTTCCTTCCCACTGGAAGGGGAAGCTAACGACCCTCCCTCTAACTCGCGCCCGCAAGCGGGCACCCGAAGCTGGGAGGGAGGATGTGTTTCCTGAGCGAAGCGCAGCGAAGTCGAAGGACCTCTACGTAGGAGAGCCAGCCTGACAGGTCGGCCTTTGGAGTCAGAGACCCTTCGACTTCGCTCAGGGAACACAACCCACCCTCTAATCCCCTCCATTCGAGGGAGGGAGAATCGGCGTTACCCTTGGCACAGATCAACATACGGGTTCAGCCCCGAGCTTCCCGGAATGAGGTGAGCGGCCTGCTTGAGGACGGCTCGCTGCGTGTGCACGTGACTGCGCCGCCTACTGACGGCCAAGCCAACGCCGCCGTCATCAAGCTGCTCGCCAAACGCCTCAAGATCGCCCCGTCAGCACTAGAAATCGTGCGCGGGCAAACATCGCGTACCAAGACCATTGAAATCGCCGAACTGACGGCCGCTGAGCTCAGACAGAGGCTCGCAGCGACTCCGCGATAAGGAACAGCGCAAGAACCGTGATCATCACACTCAGATCGATCATGCCGATCGGCGGGATCAGCTTTCGTAGCGGCTCGATGATCGGGTCAGTGAGGTCGTAGAGGATCTGCACGATCTGGTAGCGGCGCAGGTCCGGGAACCACGACGTAAGAGCGCGGGCCACAAGAAGGAACGCCACCACTTCCAGCACAGTGGCTATGGCGTGAACTATAAGCGCTGCGTCCATCACTTGCCTTCCGAGAGCTCTTCGCCGCGCTCGAACGCCTTCTCGACCGCGTTGGCGACCACCGCCCTGAAAGCGCCCTCTTCAAGTGCGTGCAGCCCCGCCGCGGTCGTGCCGCCCGGCGATGTCACCATGTTGCGCAGCTCGGCCGGGTGCTTGCCCGTCTCCTTCACCAGCGCCGCGCTGCCGAGCACCGTCTGCCGCGCCAGGTGCCGCGCCACGTGCACCGGCAACCCGAGCTTCACGCCGGCGTCGGCCAGCGACTCGATGAACATGAACACGTATGCCGGACCGCTGGCACTCAGCGCCGTTGAGATATCGACGTAGCGCTCGTCGCTGAACTTCAGCTCGTCACCCAGCGCGCCCAGCATCTTCCCCGTGAAGTCGATCACCTCCTGCGGGACTTCGTCCGTGGCGGTCCACGCAGATATGCCCTGCCCGATCTGCATCGGCGTGTTCGGCATCACCCTGATCAGCCTGCGGTGATTGAGCTTGAGGCCGATCGAGTGCAGCTTGACGCCGGCCATGATCGACAGGACGGTCTGCTCTTCCTGTAGTACGCCGGCGAGGGAGTCAGCGACGCTTTCGAACTGCTGCGGCTTGACGGCGATGACGACGATGTCGACGCCGGAGATCGCTTCTGCGTTGTCGGCGGTGACGTTTAGGCCGCTGTGTTTCGAGAGGGTTTCGCGCCGCGCAGCGACCGGCTCTCCGACGGATACCTGCGCGTCGAGGCCAGAGTCGAGTATTCCGGCGATGATGGCTTCCGCCATAACGCCGCCGCCGATGAATCCGATCTTCATGTTGTTAGTTGAGAGGGCCTATTCCCGCCTGACGATCGTTGGTAGGGGCGCCGCTTGCTGCGCCCGGTCGGCCGTCCCGGCCGACGGAGATGCCGCGCACCCTTCGACAGGCTCAGAATGGCGACGGTCTTCCCTCTCCCTTGATGGGAGAGGGACAAAGGGAGAGGGTGAAAAGCGGTCGGCCTCCGGCCGACATCCCCTCCCTTTAGTTCTCTCCCACAAGGGGAGAGAAGACAAAACGCTCAATCACTTCCCGTCATTCAACGCTATCACCTGCGCCGTCGCCAAGTGCGGGAAACACGCCAATTGGTCAGTCGAGTGCTTCACCCAGCCGCCTCGCCCTACGCAATCCCCTTCCGCGCCGCCAGCGCCGAGCCCAGCTTCATCGCCTCCACCATGCTTGTCGAATCCGCCTTGCCCTGCCCTGCGATATCGAAAGCCGTGCCGTGGTCGACCGACGTCCGGATGAACGGTATGCCGAGGTTCACGCTGATGCTCTCCTCGAAGCCATGCACCTTGATGGCGATGTGACCCTGGTCGTGGTACATCACCACCACCACATCGAACCTGCCGCCAACGGCCTGGTTGAAGACCGAGTCGGCGGGGTGCGGTCCGGTTGCGTTGATCCCTTCGGCGACCGCCGCATCGATGGCAGGCTTGATCTCCTTCGCCTCGGTGTCTCCGATCAGGCCGTTGTCGCTGGCGTGCGGGTTCAGCGCGGCGACGGCGATGCGCGGTGACTCGAAGCCCCATGACGTGAACGCCTCGTGCGTGATGCGCGTCGCCGTCAGGATGTTCTCGGTCGTCACGAACTTACAGGCCTCGATGAGCGGCTTGTGCGTCGAAAGGTGCATGCAGCGCAGCTTGCCGCTCACCAGCATCGTGTAGACGGTCTGGGCGTTCGTAAGCCGCTTGAACACCTCCTGGTGGCCGAGGTCGGGGCTGCCTGAGATCTGCCACGCTTCCTTGTTGACCGGCGCGGTGACCATGGCGGCGATATCGCCAGCGAGGCACATCTTCGCCGCTGTCTCTACCCAGCTGTGCGAGGCGGCGCCGGAGTCTGCGGAGAGCTGCCCGACGGGGAAGTCGGTGTCCTCGTGGCCGCCGATAGACAGCACCTCGATCACGCCAGGTATTCCGGCGGCGCCAGACGGATCCTCGATCGACTCGACGCGGTCGTCCGCGCCGACCACCTCCAGAGCGCGCCGCATGTCCTTCACGGTGCCAAGCACGAAGGGCCGCATACCTTCGTAGAGCGACCGCTCTTGCAGCGCCGCGGCCACAACCTCGGGGCCGATTCCCGAGGGATCGCCCATCGTGATTCCGATAAGTGGCCTGTCAGTCAAAGCGGTCTCCCGGTCGATGTGCTGGTGCGTGGCAGGAACGGCGAAGGGCACGTCGTAACCTGAGGTGCAAGTATCGCGCTTCCACCTGATCCGGCTCACGAATCTCTCGCGGCAGGCGGAACAATCGGGCGACGAATTTCGTTTTAGTTGTAGACGGGGCGGTGGACGCCGCGTGCAGCTGAATGGACACTTCGATGGGACAGATTTTCCGACTTCGCTCTTACAGGCCTGCGGCGCTGATGGTGGTGGCGCTGGCTGCGGTTATGACGGTTGCGGTGGCGTGCGGCTCTGACGACGGGCCGGGCGCGCAGCCAACCTCGACGCCCGACACATCAACTCCCACGCCCATACCGACGCCGGCGGGTGGGCCCGGCACTCCGGTTCCGACGCCTACACAAACCCCCACGCCGACGCCGGTTCCGCACTCCGAGCTGCAGGCGAAGCTGAACGCGGCGCGGGAGAAGTGGGACAGCAGCGCGCCGTTTGAGTACGAGTTCGAGCTGAGGTGGTCTTGCTATTGCCCATACAGCGGCACGCCAACCCTGATCAAGGTCGAGGGCGAGAGGATCGTGAGCGCGACCGACCCGATTTCAGGCGCGCCGATCGCTGAAGACGAGCGCGGGAAGCAGCTCACCATCGATGAGCTGTTCGACTGGATCCAGATGGCGCTCAACCTGGACGGCGGCGAAGTGGTCGAGCTGTCTTTCGAGCGCGACTTCGGCTACCCGATCAGCGGATCGGTCGACTGGGTCGTGGGCGCCCTGGACGACGAGATCGGTTTCAGCGTTGCGAACCTCCGGGAAGACCCCGGAACGGTCGACCTGGACCAGCTCAGGCGAAGCACAGATGAGGCCATGTTCCGCTGGTTCGACAACGGGCCGCAGAGCTACGAGTTCGTGTTCCGCTGGCTCTGCTTCTGCCCTCCTCCCGCCAACACGCCAACACGCGTCAGGGTCGAGGGCGGGCAGATCGTGTCGACGGTGGATGCGCGGACGGGCGAGCCGGTGACTGCGCTGGGAGGGCTCGAGTACCAGACGGTTCCGGAGCTCTTCCAGTGGATACGCGAACAGCTGAACCGCAACCCGGACTCCGTCCAACTGGAGTTTGACCGCGAGACCGGATACCCGATCGAGGCGAGCTTCGACCCGATCAGGCTGGCGGTCGATGACGAGATCGCCTTCTTCATCGACGAGTTCGAGGTTGTGGACACGCACGTTGAGCTGCAGTCGGAGCTTGATGCTGCGCGGGCACGTTGGGACGCCTCTGCGCCAGCGAACTACTCCTACCGTTTCAACTGGCTCTGCTTCTGCCTCGACGAGTACACGGCACAGATGACAGTTACGGCGCAGAACGGCATCGTGACCAGCGTGATACGCGTAGAGGACGGTGAGCCGGTGAGCGCCGAGTTCGAGGACAGCTTCGACACAGTGGACGAGCTGTTCGACCGCGTGCAAAAGGCGATCGACCAGGGCGCGGCGTCGATCAGGGCGGAGTTTGACCCGGTGTCAGGCCTGCCGACAGAGGTCTTCATCGACGAGAATTACCAGATCGCCGATGAGGAGCTCGGCTGGAACGCCGGCGAGGTGATCAGCCTGGGTTAACGGTGGGCTGCGCAGCCATCGCATAGCTGCGTCACCGGTTTTCCGAGTTCAGGTCGGCGCGCCGGTAAACTTGGCTCATTGCGCCGCCAGCGGGTTCTCATGCCTCGCGGCGCAAACCGGACGGCACGATGAGCCAGCAGCGCACAGTCTTCCACGCAGACCTCGACGCCTTCTACGTTGCGGTTGAGCGAGTGCTCGACCCGTCGCTGATCGGCAAACCGGTCATCGTCGGCGGTCTCGGCAACCGTGGCGTCGTGGCCACCGCGTCCTACGAGGCTCGCAAGTTCGGAGTCCACTCCGCCCAGCCGATGGCCATCGCCCGTCGCCGTGCTCCGCACGCCGTGTACCTGCGCGGCAACCGCGAGAAGTACAGCGAGTTCTCCAGGCGCTTCTTTTCCATCCTTGAGCAGTTCACTCCGGTCGTCGCCGGCGTCTCGATAGACGAGGCGTACCTCGACATGACCGGCTCGGACCGCCTGTTCGGCCCGCCGGTCGAGGTCGCCGAGGAAATCCGCAGGCGCACGCGGGAAGAGGTTGGCATCACCGTCTCGATCGGCATCGGCCCGAACAAGCTTGTGGCGAAGATGGCGTCCGAGGATGCCAAGCCGGACGGCGTGTTCGAGGTCAAGCCGGAGGACGTCGAAGAGTTCATGGCGTCGAAGCCGGTGCGGGCACTGCCCGGCATCGGCCCGAAGTCGGCGGAGGCGCTCAAGACGCTGCGGATCGACACGCTTGGGCAGCTGGCGGCGCATCCGGTCGGGCCGATACGCCGCGCGCTGGGCCCAAACGTCGCCGGCTGGCTACAGCTCCGGGCGAAGGGCGTCGATAACTCGCCGGTGGTCGAACGTGCGAAGTCGAAGTCGATCAGCGCCGAGACCACATTCTCCGAGGACGTGGCATCGGTCGACGAGATGGCGAATGTGCTGCAACGACTGTCTGAGCGGGTCGGACGCAGGTTGCGGCGCTCGGGCATGCATGCCCGGAACGTCGGGCTGAAGCTGCGCTACCCGGACTTCACGACCGTGACGCGGCAGACGACGCTGCAGCAGGCGTCGGACGGTGACGCCGCGATCAGCGAGTCGGCGAAGATGCTGCTCATCAAGGCGATGGGTGAACGGGCCGGCGCCGTGCGGCTGCTCGGCGTCTCGGTCTCAGGGCTCGGCGCTCCGGCGGCGCAGCTTTCGCTCCTCGACGACACCCCGCAGAGGGACAGCGCGATCAGCGACGCGGTGGACCGCGCACGTGACCGTTTTGGCGAGGACGCGGTGAAACGCGGCAGTTAGCGAGCCGGAGGCAGAGGACCTCGCTACACGCCCACAGCCGCGTGCCGCTCCGTCAGGCCAAGCGCCCGCGCACGCTTCAGCACCTCGTCACGCTGCTCGTCGGTAAGGCGCTCAACAGGCGGGATCGAACGGCCGCAGTCGATGCCGAGCCGCTCGCTGAGGACCGCCTTCGTCACATCGGACGGCGCACCGAACATGCGGACCACGGCGACGATCTCACCGACGCTGTCCTGCAGCTCCTGCGCCCGTGCCATGTCGCCCGCCGACCACGCCGCATACAGCTCGGCGTAGTGCCACGGGGCGATCGATGGCGGCGCGTCGACCGTGCCGACGGCGCCCATCGTCAGAGAGGGCAGCGGCAGCGCGCCGTTGCCCGAGAAACACTTCAGGCCCATGTCGGCGAAGGCACGGATGTCTGCGAAGTTGGCCGCCGAGTGCTTGAGGCCGATGATGGTCGGCACGGCGGCAACGAACTTCTCCATGAGCGCGGGCACGGTTTCGACCTGCGTGAGCTGCGGCAGGTTGTAGACGAAGAACGGCAGTCCATCGGCGGCGTCTGCGACGGCCTTGTAGTGCTCGATCTGCGACTTCTCGGACGACCGGAAGAAGAACGGAGGCACGCAGCAGACGGCGGCACAGCCGTGCTCTTTCGCCTGTTTCGCCGCCTTCGCAGCGCTGGCCGTGCTGATGGCGCCGACGTGCATGATGGCCAGCGCCCTGCCCTGCGTGACCTCGCCGGAGACCCGGGCGACGGTTTCACGCTGCTCTTCGGTGAGGATGGGGCCTTCGCCGGTGCTGCCGGCCATCCAGAACCCGTTGACGCCGTTGGCGATGTTGTCTTCGAGGAGGGCCCGGAGAGCCGCCTCGTTGACGGAGCCGTCTTCAGATATGGGCGTCGGCGGCGCCGGGAAGACGCCTTTGAACTCCAGTGCTGTGCCGGGTTGTGCGCCGTTGTTTGCTGGCGGCATCGTGCGGTTCCTCCGTGTCACGGGTTGATGTGGTCGTACTGCGGCAGCGTTTGCGGCAGTTTAGCGGGTTTGGCGAGGGGAAGATGGTTGCGACTCTCGCTCTTTGCCATTCCGAGCGTCGGGTACCCGCTTGCGGGTGGGAATCTGACCGGAGGTGGGATTTAACCTGAGAGATTCCGGATCAAGTCCGGAATGACAGCTTCTGGTAGGGGCGGTGCTTGCCCCGCCCGGTCCCGGCAGAGCCGGGACGTTCGTGTTTCCTGAGCGAAGCGTTAGCGGAGTCGAAGGATCTCTACGAGGGACACTGATCCTGACAAGAACAGCTGGCCCCCTCACGAGACCCTTCGACTTCGCTCAGGGAACACAACCAACCCTCTAACTCGCGCCCGCAAGCGGGCACCCGAAGCTGGGAGGGAGGACATGCACTCCTCCCCACAGTGAGGGAGAAGGCTCAGCCCATCTCGCGCTTCATCTGCGCCAATCCCATCGGGCCAAGGCGCAGCGCCGCGTTGTGCCAGCTCTTCAGGTCGAAATCCGCTCCGGCCCGCGACTTCGCAGCCTCCCGCGCCTCCAGCCACACGCGCTCGCTCACCTTGTATCTGATCGCCTGACCCGGGAACCCCAGGTAGCGGTCCACCTCGCTCGCCACGAAATCGGCCGGGAAGTGGACGCGATCACGCATGAACTGCAGCGCCAGGTCGCCCGTCCACACCTCGCCCGGATGAAAATCCGAGTCCGCCGGGATCTCCAGCCCAAGGTGCATCCCGATGTCCACCACCACCCGTATGGACCGCAACGCCTGCGCATCCAGCATGCCCATGTAGTAGTCCGGGTTCTCCAGGTAGCCCAGCTCACCCATCAGCCGCTCGGCATAAAGCGCCCAGCCCTCGACATAGCCCGAAGTCCCCGCCATCAGCCGCTGATACCTCGAAAGCTCGTCAGCCAGCGTCAGGTTCGTGGCGATCTGGAAGTGGTGGCCGGGAACGCCCTCGTGATAGGCGATCGAGACCTCACGCCAGAGTGGGAAGGCGGTCTTGCCGCCGGTCGGATACCAGGTCCTGCCGGGGCGGGAGAAGTCCTCGGACGGGCCGGTGTAGTACATCGCCAGCGCGCCACCGGGCGGAGCGATCATCGCCTCGATCTCGCGTACCCGCGGATCGAGGTCGAAGTGCTTGCCGTCGAAGTCCTCGATGGTGGCGTCCTGCAGGTCCTGCATCCACTGCTTGAACTCGTCCTCGCCGCTGATCGCACGCGCCGGGTCCGTCTCCAGCAGCTCCACCGCCTCGCCAACCGATGCCCCCGGCTTGATGCGCTCCGCCGTCTTCTCCATCTCGCTGCGCACCCACTTCGTCTGCTCCCAGCCCCAGCGGTACGTCTCCTCCAGGTCGAGCTCGATGCCGTTGAAGCTGCGGGAGGCGAGCGAGTAGCGCTCCCTGCCAACGCCGTCTTCGCCGGCCGCCGAAGACATGTACTCGTCCCGCAGGAAGTTTGCGAAGTCCAGCCAGGCTGCGTTGGCCTTCGTGGCCGCGTCATCAAGGCGCGACTTCATTGCCGCGCCGCCGTGTTCCGCCTCATCGAAGCCCGAGATCAGGCGCGACAGGAACGGTTCACTACCGTCTTCGCCAACCCATGTCTCGAGCTGTGGCGCGGTGCCCGCCACCTGGCGTTTCGCGACGACGAGACCCGTGTCCGCGCCAAGTCTGAGCGACCTGCGGTAGCTCTCCAGCGCCTCGGGAACCTTCTCGATTCGGGAGGCGATGTTCGACCAGTGCTCCTCGGTCGCCTGCGGCATCATGTCGAAGATCGAGCGGGTCGACTGCACAGGGCTGTGGAGGATGTTCAGGCCACGCAGGTGTTCGCGTGCCTCGTGCTGCTCGACACCAAGCCTTAGCTCTTCGAGGAGTGTGTCGCGGCAGATACGCTCTCGTTCGTTTGCCGGTTCGGCCGCCTCCATGTCCCGGATGGCGGCTCGTTCAGCGGCGGCCATCTCGTCTGCGGCCTCGGGCGACGAGTCGTTCATCAGGTGGTCGTAGCCGGGCACGCCCATGTAGGTGGCGCCGATGGGGCTCAGCGCGGCGTAGGTCTCGACGAAGCGGTCGGCTATCTCGTAGACGGTTGGCATTGTTCTCTCCGGGAGTTCTTGAGAGCCGGACAACGGCGATCGCGGGTCTGACGGTTCGGTTTCTGCGGTTTCAGTCGATCTTGCTGTACTTGAATCCGCCCAGCGAGAAGCCATCAACGGCGCCGGATTCGTCTCTTGTGAAGACTGCGGTCTCGCCGGCGCCCCGGCCGTTCAGCACCGTGAAGGCGTCCTCGCCTGATGACCTGAGGTTCGCCGGGCCATGGAGGCTCGCCTCTCCCTTCTCCGGAGCGGCAAAGGCCAGGCCTGATTTCGTTCCCGCGACAGCAACGGGCAACCCGGGTTCGGCCCAGTACGCGCCATCGAACTCCGTGACTGCTGAAGCGGGCTCAGGTGTTTCGGTATCCGCCGGTCTGGTAGCCGCGGGATCGTTGTCTGAAACCTTGTTTCCAACTAGAACATTGGCAATGTTTAACGCCAAATCAGAGTGCAGTCCCGCCGGCCACATGTTCAGAAGCATGATCACTCCGACCCGCGCCGGAACGTTGAAGATGACGCTGGTCGAGAAGCCGTGGACCGCTCCGCCGTGGTTCCAGAAAACGTGCTCGCCGCGCCTGACAGCCCGCCACCCAAGTCCCTGCCCGCTCGACCAGTCGTCGGCGATGTAGACCGGCCTCCGCATCTCGGCGAGCGACGCCTTCGACAGCACCGAGTCTGGCCCGGACCCGAGCTGGAAGCCGATCCACTTTGCCAGGTCCTCGACGTTCGTCTGCAGCTGCCCCGCCGACGAATAGCCGTTCAGGTGTCCGTAAGGCGCAACCCGCGCCCCGGCCTCATCCGGCAGCGGCGGGCTGTAGCCGGTCATCTTCAGCTTCGCCTGCTCCGGAGAAAGGTCGAACGCCGTGTTTTCGAGGCCGAGCGGAGAGGTGATCTCCTCGTGGACATAGTCGATGTACGCCCGGCCGGAGAGTCGGGACACCACCTCGCCCAGCAGGCAGTACGCCAGGTTCGAGTACTTCCACTGCGAGTCCTGCGGGATCACCACCTGCACGCGGTCGAGCGTGCCCATCACCTGATCGAGCTGCAGGAAGTCCGGCGCGCCCCAGTCGAGGTCCGGGTGCTCTGTGCTGAGCCCGGAGCGGTGGGTGAGCAGCCGCCTGATGGTCACGGCTTCCAGCGGGGCAGCCTTCGCCTGTGCAACAGTGAACTCCGGGATGTGAAGGAGCAGCGGGTCATCGAGCGCCAGCAGCGAGGCGTCGCGAAGCTGCATGATCGCCGTTGCGGTGAAGGTCTTGGTGACCGATGCGACACGGGCTATGGAGCGTTCGGTTGGCGCTTCGCCTGAGTCCAGGTCAGCTGCGCCATGCGAGAAGAAACCTACGAGTTGCCCGTCCTGCACGATGCCGATCGCCGCGCCTGGAACTCCGGCCATGGCAGGCTCGGCATCGATCAGGGCGCCTATCCGGGTCGCGAGTTCTTCGGGCAGTTGAGAAGCTGGCATTTGTGAGGTACGGATGCCGGAACTACCCGGCAAACAGTGCTGCCAGATTGACCGAGCCGCTGTGCAGTGTCAAGGGCTTCGGACCGGTGGCTGGCGAAGCGACGAGTGCCAGCGACGAGTACATGCGAACATGTAACCTCACGCTGCCCGCCGGCTAGCGGGAGTGAACTGGACGTGCCTAGATTCGCGGCGCGGGAGTCGAAGAACAGATGAAGGTCACATCGGTCAGCATCGACGTCGTTGAGCGCGAGGTGCCGAACGTCCGGATACAGGACCACCGCGGCGGCATCGGTGGCACGGTCCGTAACGGCGTGCTGCGGCTAATGACCCATGAGGGTATCGAGGGCCACTGCACGATCGGCGACCGCTCCGGCGACGCTGACGGCCTGTTCGACCGCATCATGCAGGACCTTGCGCCGCGGGTCGCGGGGATGGATGTCGGCGAGCGGGAGAAGCTGTGGTCGCAGCTGGAGTCGATCGGCGGCCATGGAGCGCCGGTTCACGCCGCTTGGTCGTGCGTTGATGTTGCGCTGTGGGACATCGCGGGCAAGGCGGCTAACCTGCCGATTCACCGGCTGCTCGGGACGGCGCGCTACGAGACGCCTGTCTATGCCACTTACCCGCCGAGGCACGTGGACGCCGCAGGCTTTGTCGAGGAAGGGCTGCAGCTCAAGGCCGAGGGCTTTTCTGCCTACAAGATCCATCCCGGCGCCATGAGCACGCGCGGCGTTGTCGAGATGGTGACGCAGGTCCGGGAAACGGTGGGCGACGAGATGACGCTGATGCTCGACCCGAACAACGGGTACGACCTGCGGAAGGCGCTGGAAATCGGGCGGGCGCTCGATGCCAACCGCTTCTTCTGGTTCGAGGACCCGGTGCTGTGGAACGATTTCGAGGCGATCCGCGAGCTTTCGGCGCGGCTGGACACTCCGCTGGCGATGAGTGACACAGCTCCGTTCCTGTTCCGGGAGGCTGCGCACTACGTGAAGCTGGGCTACCCACGCATCGTCCGCGGCACGGCTCGCAAGCTGGGCATCACCGGACTGAAGAGGCTGTGCGGCCTGCTGGAAGGGTTCGGGATGAACTGCGAGATCGGGCTGGCGGGCAACACGCTGCTGAACGCCGCCAACCTGCACGTGATCATGTCGATCACGAACTGCGACTACTTCGAGTACTGGCTGCCGCTGGCGGCGCACCAGTGGGGCGTGCAGGACGAGATCGTGCTGAATGAACGCGGCGTGATCGAGGCGCCGATGCGGCCGGGACTGGGTTTCGATCTGGATGAGGAGTGGATCTCGGCGCACAGGGTTGCGACGCTGGAATGAGGGGTAACTCTCGCGTTCGCAGAGAGTCGATCCGTAGTCTCGAGTACCGGTTTGTCATCTCGACCAACGGGAGAGATCTGACTGGTGAAGTGAAACCACCAGGAAGATTCTGAATCAAGTTCAGAATGACAGTCTCTGGCGCCTTAACTCAGTTCCGGAGCATCCCTGCAACCGTGTTTTGACCGGTCAGATCCCTCGGCTTCACTCGGGATGACAGTGATGCCGCCACCAACCCTCGCGCTCTCGGCGTAGAATCTGCCGGAACCTCGAATCGATCACTATTCGGAGCGCTCACACATGTCCACCACCAGCCAGGAAACTGGCGCAGACATCACCCGGCGCCTCGGCGTCAGGCCCATCATCAACGCCGGCGGCCCCAACACCATGCACTCCGGCAGCAGGCCGCTGCAGGAGGCGATGGACGCAATGCAGGCGATGTCCGACGTGTTCGTCAACATCGAAGAGCTGCTGATCGCCGCCGGAAAAGAGATCGCCTCGCTTGTCGGCGCCGAAGCCGCAACCGTTACCAGCGGCGCGTCCGGCGGTCTCGTAGTGCAGGCAGCGGCCGCGGTGTCGAAAGGCGACCCTGAGATCGTCGCCCGACTGCCGCTGACAGACGGACTGCCGAACGAGCTCGTGATCCAGAAGCGGCAGCGCTTCTCGTACGACCACCTTTACCTGGCGCCAGGAACGAAGTTCGTAGAGGCCGGCGACGACAACGAGTGCACGCCGGAGCAGCTCGAGGCTGCGATCACCCCGAACACCGCAGCGGTGATCCACCTTGAGTCGCCGTTTCGGAACCGGAAAGTCGTCCAGCTGCCGCAGGCGGCCGAGATCGCACACGCTCACGGCCTGCCGCTTATGGCCGATGCGGCGTCGATGCTGCCTCCACGCGACCACCTGCGGAAGTTCACATCGCAGGGCGCCGACCTGGTGTCGTTCTCCGGCGGAAAGGCCGTGCGCGGCCCGCAGAGCACCGGTTTCCTGATCGGCAAGCCGGAGTGGATTGAGTACGCCCGGCTGGTGAATGCGCCGAACGCCACGGTGGCACGGGCGCAGAAGGTGTCGAAGGAGGAGGTCGCAGGGCTTCTGGCCGCGCTGCGGGTGTTCGTGGATGTCGACGAGGAGGCCGAGACGACGCGCTACCGCAGGGACATGGAGCTGGTAGTGGACCGCATCGCCGAGGTCCCCGGGACCATAGTCTCGGTCGAGCACAACTACGACCATTACATCCCGCATGCGGTGGTGAAGCTGACCGATTCGTGGCGCGGCCCTGACGGCCCGGAGCTGGCGCGCCGGCTGATGCTGGGCGAGCATCGGGTGTACGTGACTTCGGGCTATATTGGCGACGACGAGATATGGATCGACCCGCTGAATATCCAGCCGGGTGAGTTGGAGACGGTGGCGTCACGCGTGCACGAGGAACTGGTAAAGGCGGCGAGTGAGGGGTGATGGTCGGCAGCTTCCTCTCCCAGCGGGAGAGGACTGAGGTGAGGGAGAGGCTTTCACTTTGTCATCTCGACCGAAGGGAGAGATCTGACTGGTCAATGGGAGACTACTTCTCCCTCATCCTGCACCTTCTCCCGCTGGGAGAAGGAAGACCGCCAGCCCAAGCTCGCTTGCCCTGAGCGAAGTCGAAGGGCGCGCCCGGTGACGTCGGAGGCAGCACAGCTAGCGGTACTCAACAAGACGAATGACCCTCCCCTCAGTCCAGGCCCGGAGGACACCCGAATGTGAGAGGGGTGAAAGTGCTGGATGAGAGGGAAGTGATCTCACATTGACCAGTCAGATCCCTCCGCTCCGGTCGGGATGACACCGCCATCGGGCGCGGCAAGCAGCGCTACTTCCAGAAGAAAAAAGGAACCCACAGCAACATGCCAGAACTTGCCGGTAAGCACGCGCTCCTGA
Organism: Dehalococcoidia bacterium; assembly: GCA_028278465.1. Taxonomy (GTDB): domain Bacteria; phylum Chloroflexota; class Dehalococcoidia; order Lucifugimonadales; family Lucifugimonadaceae; genus JAJCYX01. The sequence continues at coordinate 15,754 of JANQEF010000031.1, forward strand.
AGATGCTCCAGGCCGAGGGCGTTCGCCAGATGTTCGGCCAGCCCGGCACCAGCGAAGCGCCGATGATGGACATCATGCCCGACTACCCGGACATCGGTTACTACCTGGTGCTGCAGGAAGGCGTTTCGATCGGCATGGCGGAAGGCTACGCCCGCGCCTCCGGCAACGTCCCGCTGGTCAGCCTCCACATCGACAACGGCATGGCCAACGGCCTGAGCCTGATGATCGACATGAAGTACTCGGGCACGCCGATGGTCCTGACCGCCGGCAACAAGGACATTCGCAAGATGGCGCCTGGCCGCAGCGATCTTGCCGAGATGGCGCGGCCGTTTGCGAAGTGGAGCACCGAGATCACGCATGCAGAGCAGATGGCTTCTGTGATGCGCCGCGCCTTCCAGGAAGCGCGCACGGCGCCGACCGGACCGGTCTTCGTTTCGATCTCGGCCAACGCCTTCGATGACGTCGCCGACGTAGACATCCTGCCTTCGACTGATGTCCGCATGATGCCGCCTGCCGACCAGAACGCGGTCGAGGAGGCGTGCGCGCTGATCGCCAACGCTGAGCGGCCGATCTTGATCGTAGGCGACCGCGTAGGCGAATTCGGCGGGGCGGACGGCGCGGTGAGGCTGGCTGAACTGGCAGGCATGAAGGCCTACGGCCACGCCTATGCCACGATGAACTTCCCGACTTCGCACCCGCTCTGGCAGGGTGTGCTGAACATGAGGACGCAGGAGGCGGTGGATGCCGTCCGGGCAGCGGACGTGGTTGTGGCGGCCGGTTGCCCGGTGTTCGAGGACTTCTTCTACCAGCCCGGACAGTTCGTGGCCGGCGACTCGAAGCTGATCCATATCGACATCAACCCCGGCGAGATCGGCAAGTCCGAGCCGACCGACATCGGGATCCTCGGCGCTCCGGGCGTCGCGCTCGGCCAGCTCGCCGACCAGCTTTCGGAGACGATGACCGGCTCGCAGATCGAAGCGGCGAAGGGCCGGGCAGAGAGCGCAGCGCAGGCCTCGGCGGCGCGGCACCAGGCTTACCTCGACCTCGCTGCGAAGGGGATGAAGAGCTCGCCGATGACGGGAGCTGCGATGGGCAAGGTGATGGCGGACACGATGCCGGAGGACGTCGTGGTGTTCAACGACGGTGTCAGCTCTTCGGGCTTCGTGTTCGAGGCGCTGCAGCCTTCGACGCCGGGCTCTTACTACGGCTGCCGGGGCCAGGCGACCGGCTGGGGCATCGGCGCAACGCTCGGCGTCAAGCTGGCGAACCCGGACCGTCCGGTTGTCGGTGTGATCGGCGACGGCAGCGCCATGATGACGATCCAGGGGATGTACACGTCAGCGAACTATGGCCTTCCGGTCGTCTACGTGATCTGCAACAACTCGTCCTACAAGATCCTCAAGGTCAACATGAACCACTACCACCGCCTGAACGACATGCCGATGCCGGACCACTACTTCGGCTTCGACTTCCCGGCGGGGATCGATTTCGTGGCGCAGGCGAAGGCTTACGGGATGCACGGCGAGCGTGTGGAGAACCCGGACGACTTCGCGACCGCACTGGACGGCGCGATCCGTTCTGGCGAGCCGACGGTGCTGGATGTGATCATCGATGCGGCGCTGTAGCACCCGGTGAACGCTACCCGGCCTTGTGCGCCAGGATCACCTCGGTGACGGTGCGGAACCGGTGGACGCCGTGCTGCTCGATCGCGTCATGCACCGCCGTAAGCAATCGCTGTCGCTGGTCGTCAGGCAACGCCCGGTGATCCGAGTAGGTCTGGAGCAGGCTCACCCACGAATCGGCGCTGTGCTCCGCCATCCACGGGTAGTCTCGCTTCTCAAGGTCCGTGAACAGCCCGCTTTCGGTCACGACGTTCCACCAGTTGGTTCTCGAGTGGGCTCCCGGCGCCGGAGTGCGCAGGTCCTGCGCGAACTCGGCATATGCGGCGTCGATCTGCCGTCTCAGTTCAGTATCTGGACGCTCCTGATGGTGCCACAGCAAGGCGAATGTGCCGCCATCGCGCAGCACCCCGGCGACTCGACCCGGACCGATCTTTGGGTCGATCCAGTGGAACGCCTGAGCCGAGTAGACGAGGTCGTACGGCTCGTCGGGAAGCGGCCAGTCTTCGAACCGCGCCTCGACGAATGAGGCCTGTGGGTACTCAGCGCAGCTACGGCGCGCCACTTCGAGCATGCCTTCAGCCGGGTCGATGCAGGTCATCGTGAAGCCAAGTGGAGCGAACAGCCGCGTGGCGATTCCGGTTCCACAGCCGATCTCCAGCAGCCGATCACCCGGTCGCACGCCGGCCCACTCGATCACGTCGTCGACAGCCTGCTGCGGATACTCGGGCCGCGCCCTGTCATAGAGCTCGGCTACCTCGCCGAAGATGACCTGCGGGATGTTCGTCAAGATGCTACACCTCGGCGACGTCGCGGTCGGACGGTCCGGCCCTGCGGCTCATCACCTGCCAGCATCTTATCGCCGATCTCCCAGACCCGGCTTCGATACCGCATCGATTCCGGATGCCGTCGACGCCGGGCGAAGCTGCTAACCCTGCGGCCAGCCGGTGAAGACGATCTTGTTGCCGAACGGGTCTTCGATGATGCCCATCTTCGCTCCCCAAGGCTGCTGCTCAGGCTTCATCGCGAACTTCACACCCCTGGCAGATAGTTCGTCATAGGTGGCGTCAGCGTCATCGACGTCGAAGCCGAGCCAGAGCAGACGGCCCATCGCGCTCTTTGCGAAGCCGGCCGGATCAGGCCCATGCTGCTCCGGGTCCGAGCTCTGCATCGACTCCGGCGTGGTGAGTGTGAGCGATGTCTGGGCTCCGGGCGGCGCGACCATCAGCCACCTCATGCCGGGCTGGCTGGAGTTGTCCATCCGCACCTCGAAACCGAGCTTGTTCGTGTAGAAGTCGAGCGCCTCGTCCTGGTCGGTGACATAGACCGACACGAAGCTCACCTGCTTGATAGCCATCTCATCTCCTGCCTGGTTCGGCTGTCAAGGTCACGTGGCCGATCGCACCGACCGGCCACACCCCTAAGCGTTGCTGGCGGCCGCCGATTCTTCCTTCTCAAGCCGTTCCAGCGACTCCAGCAGCTTGCCGGTCGCCAGCTTGCGCCAGCCGCCGTTCATCGCCCTCCGCATCATCCAGCCGCGGAAGCCGTGGAAGCCCGACTGGTGGACGTGCACCTTCGTGCCCTTGCCCTGCTCCACCTCTTCCAGGGTGTATGTGACGATGGTCTTCGGGTTCGGCGGGCTGTGGAACGAGTACGACAGCTTCGTCGGCTCGTCGCAAGCCAGCACCTCGCACTGCGTCGTGCCGTCCCACACCTCTTTCCACAGCATCTTCACCGGCTTGTCGCGGAACATGAACTTGTGGCCGACCTCTGGCTTGAAGTCGTTCTTCATCAGCCACTGTTCCAGCTCGTCCGGGTCGGTCAGCGCCCGCCAGACCCGGCTGATCGGGTGCTGAAATGTGAAGTCGATGTTGATGTCTTTCATGTTTCCGGATTCCGTGGCTAACGGTTTCAGTCGGGGTTTGCGTCCAGGTAGCGGCCAAGCTCGCCCATCTTCTCGGTCCAGTAGTCCTCGAAGTAGCCGATCCAGTCGTCGACGTCTGCGAGCGGCTCGGCGTGCAGGCTGTAGAGGCGCTGGCGGCTCACCTTGCGCATGGCGACCAGCCCGGCGTCACGCAGGACCTTGAGGTGCTGCGAGATGGCGGGCTGAGTGACCGAGAAACGGGAGACGATCGCCGTCACCGACATCTCGGACTCTTTCAGCAGTTCGAGGATCCTGCGGCGCGTCGGGTCGGCGATCGCGTGGAACACGTCGTGCCTGAGCGCTATGTCTGCCGAGGTCGTCACAGCTGGCAAATTACATTAGCTCTCACTTATATGTCAAATCTGGTAGTTCCTCGCAAGGTTGCTGTGACTCGTCGAACCGGCGTCAACGTGTTCGGAAATGGCGCCTGTTCTCACGATATGATCAGTAGCTCACTCGAACTGGAGAGCCACTTGGCAACGACTGCGCAGCAGATCGCCATATACCGTCGCTTTCTCGGGATCGCCCGCAGATCGGCCGCGATCTACGGCTCGCTGGCGCGTATGGAGCAGGACAGCGACCGCGCCGCCGTGTTCCAGCGGCTTAGCGACAACGAACTGGAGCATGCCGCGCAGTGGTCTGAGCTGATCGGCGAGAGCGGCCGCAACGTCTTCCCTGCCCGCCTCGGGCCGGCGTCACTGCTGCTCTGGCTCACGACCAAGATGATCGGTACGACGTTTATCGCGAGGTTCCTGATCAGGGGACATGAGAAGAACCTGCACGAGATATCGCGGCTGCCGGACCCGTCGATGATGGCTGACGCGGCACGCGAGCAGGAGCTTGCGCTGCGGCGGCTGGCCTACCCCGACGAGGACCCGGTGGACCACCACGAGGGCGGCTTTCTTGCAGGCGAAGGCGGGACGCTACGGGCTGCCGTGCTTGGCATTAACGACGGGCTGGTCTCTAACTTCAGCCTCGTGATGGGCGTGGCTGGCGGCACCGGTGACGCTCAGTTCGTCGTGCTGGCAGGTGTAGCAGGGTTGCTGGCAGGCGCGTTCTCGATGGCCGCCGGCGAGTACATCTCGATGCGGTCGCAGAAGGACGTCTACGAGAACATCGTGCGACTGGAGCGGGCAGAACTCGAGTTGTGGCCGGAGCGGGAGATGGAGGAGCTGGCCGGCTTCTTCGAGGAAAAAGGGCTTTCGCGGGAGGAGGCGCTGACTGTTGCCGACCGGATTTCGAAGGACCCGGAGATCGCTCTCGACACGCACCTGCGGGAAGAGTTCGGGCTGAACCGAGACGATCTCGGCTCGCCGTGGGCCGCCGCCTTCGCATCGATGACCGCCTTCTCGATCGGGGCGATCATTCCCGTCTTCCCTTACTTCTTCGGAGACTCCGGCATCGTGCTGACACTGAGCGCTGCGTTCAGCGCGCTGGCGCTTGTCGTTGTGGGAGCCGGGCTGGCGTGGATGTCCGGGATAAACACGGCCTGGGGAGGCGCTCGCATGCTGCTGGCGGGCGGAGTGGCAGCCGCCGTCACGTTCGGCGTCGGCGCCGCGATCGGCGAGACGATCACTTGATGCCGAGCCTGCAACCGCGATGAAGTACGAAGCGACGGCGGCATACCGGCGCTTCCCGCTCTCCGCGAAGTACGACCTTGACTGGATGCTCGAATCAGCGATGGGGCCAAACCCGCTCTGGCTCGCCGAGTTTCTATCCGAGGAGATGAGCCTTCGGCCTGGCATGCGGGTGCTCGACCTTGGCTGCGGGAAAGCGGCCACGTCGATCTTCCTGGCGAAAGAGTTTGGCGTCGAGGTCTGGGCAGCCGATCTCTGGATCGACGCGGCCTCAAACGAGCGGCGCGTCGCCGATGCCGGACTGGCGGACCGTATCCATCCGGTTCACTGCGAAGCTCACTCTCTACCGTTTGAAAAGGATTTCTTCGACGCGGTGGTCTCACTCGATGCCTACCACTACTTCGGCACCAGCGAGACCTACATCGGAAACCTGGTGAACTACGTCAAACCAGGTGGCGAGATTGGGTTCGTCGTTCCTGGACTGGCGACCGAGTTCGAGGGCGATCCACCGGAGCACCTGCGCGATTTCTGGGTCTGGGACTTCTGGACGTTTCACAGTCCAGAGTGGTGGCGCAGGCACCTCGACCGCTCCACGAAGGTGACGGTTCGGACGGCGGACCGGCTTGAAGAGGGATGGCGCTACTGGATGGAGTGGAACGCGCTGGACGTGGAGCTCAAGGGCGGGTCCGACGAAGAGGGACGGATGCTGGAGATCGACGCGGGACGTAACCTCGGCTTCACGCGATGCATCGCCACGCGGGCTGATCCGCCCGGGAACGGTTAGCGCCCGTCTTCGGATCGTGCCGGATCGCCATTCCAGTCGCATGGAACCTGCGCGGCGGAATGCGCGTACTGTATTTTGTGCTCAACTCCCCGGTGCAACGATCTGCGCCGCAATCGGACACAGAGCCTGAAACACGCCGAAGATGCAAGACCCATCCACGGGAAATAGCGGCCAGCCTCTCCTTTCAGTGGAAGGGCTGACGACGGAGTTCGCCACCGAGGACGGCATCGTGCGGGCGGTCGACGGCGTTTCGTTCGACATCTTCCCCGGCGAGACGGTGAGCCTGGTTGGCGAGAGCGGCTGCGGCAAGAGCGTTACCGCGCTCTCGATCATGCGGCTGATCCAGAGTCCGCCCGGTAGGATCGTTGGCGGCTCGGTGAAGTTCGAGGGAAGAGACTTGCTGGCGCTGCCGGAGCCCGAGATGCGCGGCATCCGCGGCGGCCAGATCGGCATGATCTTCCAGGAGCCAATGACCTCGCTGAACCCGGTGCTGTCGATCGGCCGACAGATCACCGAGCCGCTCGAGCTGCACGAGAACTTGACCGGGAACGAGGCGCGACGGCGGGCGGTCGAGCTGCTGGCGATGGTCGGCATCCCAGACCCGGAGCGCAGGGTCAGCGACTATCCGCACCAGCTAAGCGGCGGCCAGCGGCAGCGCGTGATGATCGCCATCGCAATGTCGTGCAACCCGAAGCTGCTGATAGCAGACGAGGCGACGACCGCGCTGGACGTGACGATCCAGGCGCAGATTCTCGAGCTTATGAAGAGCCTGACGGAGCGTGCCGGCGCGGCGCTGCTGATCATCACGCACAACCTGGGCGTCGTGGCACGCTACGCCGATCGCGTCAACGTGATGTACGCGGGGCGGATTCGCGAGTCTGCGCCGGCCGCCGACGTCTATCACCGGACGCGGCATCCGTACACGGCCGGACTTCTGCACTCGGTGCCGCGACTTGACCGGGAGCAGGGATCGAGGCTGGAGCCGATCCCCGGTGAGACCCCGGACCCGGGCGTTCGGATCGAGGGATGCGCTTTCCGACCGCGTTGCCGGTTCGCGGTCGAGCGATGCGAGGTCGACGACCCGCCGCTGGTTGAGGTTGCGCAGGACCACAACTCGGCATGCTGGGAGCACGAGCGTGTGAGCGCTGAAGTTGGGGCAATGGCGAGATGACCTCCGAGCCTCAAACCGCCACGGCGCCTGACCGCGAAACGGAAGCAGGTCCGCTGCTCGATGTGCAAGACCTGCAGGTCCACTTCCCGATCAGGCGCGGCCTCGTCTTTCAGCGGCAGGTGGCATCGGTCAAGGCCGTTGACGGGGTCAGCTTCACGATTCGGCCGGGCGAGACGCTGGGGCTTGTAGGCGAGAGCGGCTCCGGCAAGACGACGATCGGTAAGGCGATCGTGCGGCTTGTCGACGCCACCGGCGGATCGATCCTCTTCGACGGCCAGGATGTCAACGCGCTGAAGGGAACGGCCCTGCGCGCCGTGCGGCAGAAGATGGGGATAGTGTTCCAGGACCCGTACGGAGCGCTTAACCCGCGTATGACGGCCGGCAGCATCGTCGGTGAGCCGCTCAGCGTGCACAAGCTCACTTCCGGCAAGGGCGAATACGTCGATACGGTCGCCGGGCTGATGGAGACGGTGGGGCTGAACCCGGCGACGATGAACAGGTACCCGCACGAGTTCAGCGGCGGGCAGAGGCAGAGGCTTGGCGTGGCGAGAGCGCTGGCGGCGAAGCCGAGCCTGATCATCCTCGACGAGCCTGTTTCAGCGCTCGACGTCTCGATCCAGGCGCAGGTGATCAACCTACTGCAGGACCTGCAGGAGCAGTTCAACCTGGCGTACCTGTTCATCGCGCACGACCTGTCGGTGGTGCGGCACATCAGCGACCGCGTGGCGGTGATGTACCTGGGCAAGATCGTCGAGCTTGCAGGCGGTAGCCAGATCTACGACAAC
>JANQEF010000081.1 GCA_028278465.1 Dehalococcoidia bacterium
TTCGCCCTGCAGCTTGCGGGTCCATTCGGCCTCAGTCGTGATGCCGGGCTCACACCTTGCCCCGGCTCTCTCGAATCCGTACTGAGACGTACTAGTCCCGGTCACAGCCTTTGCTGATTCGGTTCTTTTCCGAGTATAGGCAGCGGTTTTCGGAAAAGTCAACGCGCAGGACGAGACGAAGGGTTCGAGGTGGGGCAGCGGCTTGATGACCCTCGCTTGACATCTCCCGTTCGAGCGGAAGAATAGCTCGCACCTCGCAAACCAGGTGAGCGGGGCGGCAGTTCGAAGATAGCTTCGAGCCCGGTTCGGCGGCGCCGCATGGCGGTTCGTGAAGGAACAGGCCTATATAACGCCCGCCAGCGCGGGTTCCGGCTGGCAGAGCACAGCGATGCGACAGACCGAGAAAACCGGAAACGGGAGAGACCAGTTAAGGCTCTGGTCATCGCTGGTCGAGCTCAACCAGGTCGCCAACGCTGCTGAAAGCGCCCGCGACGTGTGCGAGGCCCTCTCGGGCACAGTCGAACAGTTCATTACCTGTGACCGATTGAGCGTGCGGCTAATCGACCAGGAATCGGGCGCTGTCACCAATATCTTTGTCAACGGTGCGCCAATTCCCGGCTCGGAGATCGGCGACAGCCAGTCGATCGACAACACGATAACCGGCACGGTCATCGAAAGCGGAAGGTCCCTGCTGATCAGGGACGGACGTACCGATCCACTCAGAACCAAGCATCCAGCCCTGGCCGCAACCGCTAACGATCTCCCGGCGCTCGCCGCCGTTCCGCTCCGGACCCATGGCACGTTGCTCGGTGGACTCCTGGTGCGGTCCCGCAGGCCTGGTCAGTTCACCGAAGCCGACCTGTCAGTACTCGAAGCCATCGCCACCCAGGCCGCTCCCGCCCTCGAGAACGCGCTGCACCTCGAAGGGCTGGCGGCCGAGGCTGAAGAGCGCGAGGTTATCCTGGAGCTCGGTCGAACGATCAACACATCGCTCGATATCGACTCCGTCTTCGAGCGCTTCGCCGGACGGGTGTCGCAGATCATCCCGTCCGAACGCCTTGTGATCAACACACTTGACCCGGAAGGCACTTCGTACACCGTACGGTTCATCGGCGGCGTCGACCTGCCGGCCTACAACGTGGGCGATGCCGTGGATCTGGCAGGCACGATGACCGAGGCGGTCATCGAAAAGCGGTCCTCCGCCCATTTCAGCTTCGTGGGGACGGAACGGACCGCGAAGTACCTGGAGATGTACCCGGTCATCAAGCCGGCTTACGACGCCGGTATCCGCTCGCTTCTCGCCGTGCCCATGATCGTTGAAGGCCGGGTCATCGGCACCTTCCACGCCCAGAGCACCGATCCCTTCGCCTACACCTCCAGGCATGAAGAGCTGATCCAGCAGGTGGCTGAGCTCGCCGCCTCCGCCGTCGCAAGATCAGACCTGCTGCGGCGCATCGAACGCGAGTCGACCGAGCGACATGTCCTGGCGGAGATAGGCCGCGTGATCGGATCAGCGCTCGACTTCGGAGATGTGTTCGAGCTGGTGGCCGCCGAGGTACGCAAACTGCTCCCGGCAGACCGCGTCGTGATCACAACAGTCGACGACGGCGCCGAGGTGATCACAGACCGTTACATATCCGGCCCCGAACTGCCGGTGTGGGACTCGAAGCCGGACCGTCCATTGAGCGGTTTGCTCTCCGAGGCGGTCGTGAAGGAGAGGCGGACCACCATCTCGCTGTCTGAAGACGGCTACGAGGGATTACAGAACGCGGTTGAGCGCAAGGAAACGCTCGAAGCCGGCCTGCACACCACGATGATGGCCCCGATGGTCTCCAACGACCGCGTCATCGGCACTATCAACGTCAAGTCACGCATCCCGCGGGCATACTCGGAGTCCGATGTAGAGGTGCTGAAGGCGGTGGCGCAGCAGATCGCAGGCGCGGTGGTAGCGAGCGACCTCTATCTCGAAACGGTGAGGCTGGCGGACGAGCGGGAGCGCAGGGTCCAGGCCGAATCGGAGATCCGTGAACTGCTCAGGGTCAGCCAGGCGAAGAGCGACTTCCTCTCCAAGGTGTCGCACGAGCTGAAGACGCCGCTCACCTCCATCCTGGCCTTCACAGGCTTCCTCAGGAAAAACCAGGACGGCGGGCTGTCGAAGCGCGAAGTGAGCCAGCTCGAGGTGATCAAGCGCAACGGCGAGCGGCTGGACCGGCTCATCAGCGACCTGGTCGACGTGTCGCTGCTGGAGGCCGACGCGATCCGCCTCGTGCCGACGCGGTTCGATCTGCGTCGGCTGGTCGTCGATCTCATCGAGAGCTTCAGCCCGGCCGCCGAGGCGAAGTTCCAGTCCGTACGCTTCGCCTCGCCCGACGAGAAGATCGAGGTGCATGCAGACGCTGACCGCGTCAACCAGGTGGTTGCGAACCTGCTGAGCAACGCGTCGAAGTACTCTCCGCCGGGCTCGAACATCGAAGTGGGCCTGCATGTGCAGGGTGATGCTGCGCGCATCGCCGTCTCAGACGAAGGCATCGGCGTTTCGGAGAACGACCTCGAAAACCTGTTCACCGCCTTCTTTCGGGCGGACAACGAGCACACCAGATCGCAGCCGGGGACCGGGCTGGGACTGGTCATTGCGAAGTCGATCGCGGAGATGCACGGCGGGAAGCTGGCCGTGACAAGCGAGCCGGACGAAGGGACGACCTTCACGTTTGTCCTGCCACTTGAGTTCAGGGG
>JANQEF010000088.1 GCA_028278465.1 Dehalococcoidia bacterium
CATGCCCAACGAGGAGTATCAGGGGTTGCTGGTTGCGCCTCACGACGAGCTGCGTGCGCGGCTGCTGGACGGCGCGGACGGCGACAGGGCGGATCTGGACCGCTGCATCTCGACCGTTGACGACGACGAGGAGCTATACGAGCGAATCATCAACCTCGGCGGCCACGATGTCGGGTTTCTCACGCGGCTCTATCACGAAGCCGCGCAGGTCAACGGACCTTCCGCGGTGTTTGCGTACACCGTCAAGGGCTGGGGCCTGCAGAGCGCCGCAGACCCTCGAAACCACGCAGCCACACTGTCGCAGGAGCAGTTCGAGCAGCTTGGTGTGGCGATGGGCCGGGACCCTCAGAGCCCGTGGGAGCGCTTCTCCGAAGACTCCGAGGAGCACGAGTACATCGACCGCGCAACGGCGCGCCTGGCCGGGCGAAGGCCGGACACTGCGGACTCGATCCAGTTCGAAGATACAAACCTCACGATACCGGCATCGGCCTCCACGCAGGATGCCTTCGCCCGCGTGCTCCTTGAGCTCGACCGCTCCTCGCCCGAGTCGGCGCGGCGAATAGTCACAACATCCGCCGACGTCGCAACATCGACCGGCCTTTCAAGTTGGATCAACCGCGCATCGGTCTTCTCCCGTGAGGAGACGCCCGACTTCCTGGGCTTCAGGGAACGCATGCTGAAATGGCTGCAGAAGCCAGACGGACGCCATATCGAACTCGGCCTCAGCGAGATGAATATGTTCCTGCTGCTCGGCCAGCTGGGACTTGCCGACCGCATGTCGGGCCAGCGGCTGGTGCCGATCGGCACCGTCTACGACCCGTTCATCGCCCGCGGCACAGACGCCCTGATCAACGCCCTCTACCAGGAATCGCGCTTCATCCTCGTCGCGACGCCTTCCGGTGTATCGCTCAGCACCGAAGGCGGCGCGCACCAGGGCGTGATCACGCCGGCGCTCGGCATCAACACGCCCGGCGTCATCTACTACGAGCCTGCGTTCGCCCGTGAGGTCGAATGGATACTCCTGGACGCTGTACGTTCCATCGGCAGCGGCGATGGCGAGTCGTATCTGCTTCGCCTGAGCACGAGGCCGGTCAACCAGGCGCTCTTCCCTGAGGTTTCCGAGAGCCTGCGGGCCGATGTGCTGTCGGGCTGCTACAGGCTGCGGTCCGCAAGCGCCAGCGCGGACGCCGTGCTGAATCTGTTCGCCATAGGAGCACTGGTGGAAGAGGCGATTGGCGCTATCGAGCCGCTGGAGAGCGAAGGGATCGGTGTGAACCTGTTCGTGGTGACAAGCCCGGACCTGCTCCACAGGCGGCTCATGGACGCAACTCAGGGTGAGCAGAGTGGGCAGGACAGCGGTCCGTGGGACCCGACAGGTCTCCTGACCGACTCCGAGATCGGGAAGCCGGTGTTGAGCGTGATCGACGGCCACCCACACTCGATGGCGTTCCTCGGCGCAGCTCTGGACAGCCCTTCAAGCGTGCTCGGCGTCACCGAGTACGGCCAGTCAGGCTCGCGCGCCGACCTGTACCGCCACCTCGGCGTCGATTCGCAGGGCATCTTCGAGGCCGGTCTCGGGCTGGTCGACCGCTGGCGACGTCGCACCGGCTGAAATCCCGCCAACGCCACGGTCCCACAACACATCCGGTCCGGTTCCCGCGCTAGACTACGGCTCCGCACATTCAGCCACTCAGCCAGCCATCGGGGAGTCAAATTGAGCCAGCCCGGGTCAGAATCGCCACGCATGAATTTCATCGGCGGAGAGTGGGTGCCGTCCGTCTCCGGCGAGACCTATCGCACCGTCAACCCGGCCCGGCCCAAAGAGGTGGTTGGCGAGTTCCAGGCGTCGCTCCCGCAGGACGCCGAGAACGCCATCATCGCCGCCGCGAAAGCGGCTCCTGAATGGGGTCGAATGCCTGCGCCTCAGCGCGGCTCCCTGCTCTACAAGTCGCTCGCGATATTCGAGCGCCGCGTAGACGAACTGGCCCGCGCCATCACCGTCGAGGAGGGCAAGCCGATCGCCGACTCCACCGGCGAGGTCAAGCGGGCAATGAACATACTCGAGTATGCCGCTGGCGAGGGACGAAGGCTGTTCGGATACACGACGCCTTCCGAACTGCCGGACACCGCCGCCTACACCTTCCGTCGGCCGCTCGGCGTCGTCTCGATCATCACGCCGTGGAACTTCCCGGTCGCCATCCCGGTCTGGAAGATCGCCCCCGCCCTCATCTGCGGCAACGCCATCATCTTCAAGCCCGCATCCGCCACGCCGCTGGCAGCCACCATCATCGCCGAGATCTTCGAAGAAGCGGGGCTTCCGGCCGGCGTCTTCAACCTTGTCACCGGGCCCGGCGGGTCTATCGGCAACACACTCGTCGAAGACCCGCGTGTCAACGGCGTCTCGTTCACCGGCTCGACCGAGATCGGCACGCGCATCTACGCCCGCGGCGCCGAGGCGCTGAAAAAGATCCAGGCTGAGCTCGGCGGCAAGAACGCCGCCATCATCATGAACGACGCCGACCTAGACAAGGCAGTTCCGGGCGTAGTGCAGGGCGCGTTCGGCTCGACAGGCCAGCGCTGCACCGCCACCAGCAGAGCGATAGTCGAGAAAGGCGTCTACGGCGAGTTCATGGACCGGCTGATCGAGCAGACAAGCGCACTCACAGTCGGCGACGGCATCAACCCGGACAACGACGTCGCTCCTCTCTCCAGCCAGAGCCAGTTCGACACCGTCCGCGAGTACATCGGCGTCGGAACGGAAGAAGGCGCAAAGCTGGCATTCGGCGGGCGGGCACTTGAAGGGCCGGAGTGGGAAGGCGGCTACTACGTCGAGCCGACGATCTTCACCGATGTGCCGCTCGACAGCCGCATCGCGCAGGAAGAGATCTTCGGGCCGGTGCTGACCGTCTTCCAGGCTGACGACGTGCAGGACGCCGTGCGCATCTCTAACTCGGTGCAGTTCGGCCTATCATCTTCGATCTACACCCGCGACCTCGTGCAGGCTCACGAGTACATCAACACCGTCGAGACCGGAATGGTTCACGTCAACGCGCCGACGCTAGGCGGTGAGGTGCACCTGCCGTTCGGCGGGCTCAAGGCATCAGGCGTCGGACAGCGTGAGCAGGGCACTGAGGGTTTCGACTTCTTCACCGAGACGATTACAGCGTACATCGACTACTCGGCGGGCAGCCGGGAACGGTCAAGGTTCATCTAGGAGCGAAAATGGTCCAGATCCCGATTGCGATCGTCGGCGCAGGCGGCATGGGAGGCCGACACCTAAGGGCGCTCGGCGCGCTGTACGAGAGCGGCATGGCAAACGTTGAGCTTGTCGCCGTCTGCGACCTGCGAGAGGACAACGCCAACCACCTCGCAGACACCGCAGAAGAGATGCTCGGCTCTCGTCCCGAGGTCTTCACCTCGATGGAGGAGATGCGCAACCGGCGTCCCGACATCGAAGCGGTCGACATCACGACAGACTCCGGCTCGCATCACCTTGTCGCCGAGATGGCGTTCGACCTCGGCTTCCACGTGCTCTGCGAAAAACCGCTCTCGCTCACCATCCGCGGCTGCAACCGCGTCATCGATGCGTGGAAGAAGAGCGGCAGGGTGCTGAGCGTCGGAGAACAGGAGCGTCGAGACCCGATGTGCCGCCTCAACAAGGCGGTCATCGACGCCGGCGCCATCGGCAAGCCGTACTCGTTCCTGCTCGGCTCGGCGAGCGGCGGCAGCGACATCATCATCTGGCCGTGGCGTCACTACAAGAACATCGGCGGCATCTTCGTCGACGCCGGCGTTCACGCTGTTGACCAGATGATGTACTACATGGGCGATGTCGAGGAGGTGTTCGCCGTCTCGAAGATCTGGGAGCCGAAGCGCTACCGCGGCGAGCGACTGGGCGTTGCGCACTTCTACGACCACTGGTTCGACGAGGTGCCGGACGAGATCGATGCCGACGCCGAGGACATGGTGGTCTCAACGCTGAAGTTCGCCAGCGGCGCCATCGGCCAGTGGACTTCGTTCTACGCCGCGCACGGCGAGCCGATGCGCTACGCCATGATCTACGGCTCGAAGGGATCGATGGAGCCTGCGAAGCAGCGCCGCGGCGACCCGCTGACCGTCACGATCGACGGCGAGGGCACACTGACCGGCGACCAGGTGCTCGACCTGGTGCCAGACTTCCACCTGGACGAACTTCCGGCGAGGCTGTTCGGCGGCGACAGGATCGGTTCGTACACCGGCAAGGTGCCGTTCGAGGATGCGGACCGCTTCCTGGTAGCGCTCGAGTACTACGAGCTAGGCCAGTGCATCGCTGACGGCACGGAGCCAGAGGTGAATGCGTACGTTGGCCGTAAGGACCTTGCGGTGTGCAACGCGGCGCTGGAGTCGTCAGTGCTGGGCCGGCCGGTGACGATTGAGGAGATCGAGAACGAGGAGACGGCCGAGTACGAGGCAAGCATCAACGCCCATTGGAAGATCTGAGCCGGGTTGGGCGGATGCTCAGGGCGGTTGCCAGATGAACAGCTCGCGCCACAACCTGTTCGGGTCGCTGTCTCGATGGGCGTCGAGCCAGCAGGAGAATTTCCTTACCGAGTCGTTCGCGCGTCTGATCGAAATTCTCAGGGATACTGTTCCGGACACTTTTGCTGATCTGATCTCGTTCATCACGAATGGCGCAGTCGACATCGCGGGAGAGCAGTCCCCGGAAGTTACGATTTCGACGCAGGTGAGCGCGGACGATTCAAACTACCCGGACCTTGAGATAAAGGGGCCTGACCTCTTGATCTGGGTGGAGGTGAAAGACGCTTCGCCGATGAATCCGGACCAGTTGGCCCGATACTCGAAACTCCTGGAAGCGCGGAGCGTCGAACAGAAGTCTCTGGTGTTTCTTTCTCGGTCCACCTCAGAGCTGCCAGATGTTCCGCTCCTTGCAAAGCCGCTCAGTTGGACGGCGATCGCAGAGTGGCTCCGGGAAGCCGAAGACTGGGATGAAACACGGGCCGAACTGCCTGTCGCAAGCTTCGTTACAAGGGAGTTCTACGAGTTCCTGGAGGAGAAAGGCATGGCGGTCGAGAAGATCGGCTGGGAGCTGATTCCCGGCGTCTACAGCCTGCGCGATCTGCAAACGATGATGTCCGAGACGCTGCAGACGCTTCTTAGCAGCCGCATATGGGCCGCTGGCAGCCACGTGTACACCGGCTGGGGGATCTACGGCGAGGAGAGCTCGAACAGGACGGTCGCCTATCTCTTCGTCAATTATGGCGTCCCGGAAGAGATAAGGTTCTCGGTTCAGAATGAGCTGCTGAAAGAGGAGCTCCAGCACGTCTGGGAACCGCACGATAGAGACAGCTCTCGCCGGACGTTAGATATGACATCCGAGGAAGTTCACTTCCTGGCACTCTCCAGCACTTCACAGCGCCGCGTGCTCCACGATTTCGTCGAATCGTGCCTGGATGACACGACTATCGAGCAGCGAGAAACCGGTCAGTCGAAAGCGCGAATTGAGTCTGATGGGACTGCCGTCGACTGAAGTCTGTAACCAAAATGTAAGAATCGCCGTAGAACCAGCGTGCGTTCCTGTCGTATCTGTTAGCGGTCGGTCTATTTCGTCTGGAGCCGCGGGCAGGCTGTGACCTACTTAGTCTCGATATTCCAGTTCCGTTCTCGTATAGCGTTTGCCGCGCTCGTACTTGCGCTCGTCACGATCGCTATCGCCTGCGGCACTGACGACCCGCAGGACGGAGCGCCTGGACGCGGTGCGGAACAGCCAGGTGAGCCCGGAGCGCCGGCTCCAACAGCGTCGGCAGTCCCGCAGACGCCAGGGACCGAGCCCGCTGCGCCATCACCCAACTCTACGTCCGCGCCACCCGACGGAGCCGCGCCGGGCCTCACTCCAACGCCCATCCCGCCATCGACCATCGACGCCCCGGCGCCAGACTCGCCATCTAACCCGCCACCGATCCCGGCGCCAACAAACACACCACAACCCGGTGGCCCGGCTCCGACACCCAGGGACCCGAACTCGCCGCCACCAACCGCGACCCCGACTCCGCCGGCGCCGATCGCCACCAGCACGCCCCCGCCGCCCGCAGCCATCTGGCCCATCGGCAGCGACTTCACGCTCCCAACAGCCAACGGTCCCGACGTCACGCTCTCGCAGCTCACCTCGCAGGGACCGGTTGTTCTTGTCTTCTACCGCGCCTTCTGGTGAACCTTCTGCAGGCAGCAACTGGTCCAGTTGCAAAGCAGGTACAGCGACATCGTCGCTGAAGGAGCGCAGATCGTTGCAGTCAGCACCGACAACCTGAATGGCGCTGATCGAGCCGTCACCAGCTTCGGCATCGAGTTCCCGATCGCCTACACCTCTCTCGATTCGACCGTTCCCGCGTCCTACGACGTCTTCAACCTTTTCGGCGACGGGCTGGCATCGGCCTCCGTGTTCCTGCTCACCGAAGGCAACGCGATCCGCTGGCAGAGCATCGGCAGCAACTACCGTCACCAGGTCGCCGCCGAAACGATCCTCGCCGAGATACGGCGGCTCTAGCCGTAGCCTGCCGCCCGGCAACTCGAAGGCGTAACATTCCTGCGCCGCCACGAGCCGTCCGGCTTCCGGCCGCGGCCCGTCACGCAACTACTCCAGCCCCAACGCGGGACCCGAACACATGAAAATCGAAAAGATCGAGACCTTCTTCGTCGACCGCTACCTCGTCTGCCGCATCACAACAGACGACGGCACGCAAGGCGTCGGCGAGTCCTGCTACTGGTCGTATCCGAAGGCTGCCGAGCAGACGATTCACGGCTTCGCTGGCGCGCTGATCGGCATGGACGCAGGCGACATAGAGCACATCTGGAACTACGTCTGGCGCTACAACTCGAACTTCCGCGGCAACAGCATCGGAGGCGCGATCAGTGCTATCGACATGGCGCTGTGGGACATCAAGGGCAAGCGGCTGAGTGCGCCGGTGTGGGACCTGCTCGGCGGCAAGGTGCGGCAAAAGATCAGGGCTATTGCGCAGGGCGTGAGCAAGGAGTCACCTGAGGCGGCGGCGCGTGATGCGAAGAAGTGGCAGGACCGCGGCTTCAGCGCACTCAAGTTCACGCCGCTGCCGGACAACTGGCCCGACCTCGAGTACTCCAGCATGCTGAAGCAGTCAGTGGATATCGTCGCCGCGGTGCGTGAGACGGTCGGCTGGGAGATGGACCTTGCGATCGACATTCACCGCAACATGCAGCCGCACGAGGCGGTGGCGTTCTGCGAGGAGATCGAGAAGTTCCGGCTCTACTTCGTCGAGGACCCGATCGTGCCGGACTCGGTGGTAGCGATGTCGGAGGTTGCGGCCAAGATGCGTGTGCCGCTGGCGGTTGGCGAGCGCAACGCCGGTGTCTGGGAATTCCGCGAGTACGCCGAGCTCACGAACTGCGCCTTCTTTAAGCCTGACATCGCGGTCGCCGGCGGCATCACCGGCACCAAGAAGATCGCGACCATCGCCGAGGCGCACCACGTCAAGATCTGCCCGCACAACTTCCAGGGGCCGATCGCAACCGCGGCGAACATTGCGCTGGCGACCTCGTGCCCGGCGTGGGACGTGCAGGAGTCGGTCGACGAGCATCTGTCGCCTCGACGGGACATGGTCGACGAGATCATGAAGCTCGAAGACGGCTGGTACACGCCTTCGGAGCGCCCGGGACTGGGCGTGGAGTTCAACGAGGCAGCGGCGGGACAGTTCCCGTTCGACTCGGCCAGGGTTCCGCCGCCGATCAGGGAAGACGGCAGCGTGGCGCTGCGGTAGCAGTCGTGGCCGAGATGGAACCGTCGGGCATGCAGATCAACTACACATCGTCGCTGGACGGCGTAACGCCAGAACGCCTGCAAGGCTTCTTCGTCGGCTGGCCGAACCCACCTTCACCGGCAACGCACCTCGAAATACTTCGCGGGAGCGACGAGGTCGTGCTTGCCATCGACGAGAGATCAGGAGATGTGGTCGGATTCATCACCGCCACGACCGACAGGGTGATCTCGGCGTTCATCCCTCACCTTGAGGTCCTGCCGAAGTTCCAGGGCAACGGCATCGGCAGCGAGCTGGTCCGCAGGATGCTGCGCAAACTGGAGCGGTTCTACTCGATCGACCTCATGTGCGACCCGGACGTTCAGCCGTTCTATGAGCGGCTCGGGTTGCGCCCGTATTCAGGGATGGTGATGAGGCGGTTCGAGAATCAGAGCGGTCAACGTCCGCAGGCGTAACAAGCGCCGAGTCACCGTCCGACGAGTCATTCAGCATCCCGTTGAGCTCGTTCAATCTCTCCAGGCTG
>JANQEF010000166.1 GCA_028278465.1 Dehalococcoidia bacterium
GGTCTCGGCCCGATCGACATTGCTCACTGGGACCTTGCCGGCAAGTGGTACGGCGCTCCGGTCTACGAGCTGCTGGGCGGCTACCGGACCTCGCTGCCCTGCTACGCCTCGACGATGCACGGCGACCGAAACGGTGGACTGGATTCGCCTCAGGCTTATGCCGATTTTGCGGTGCGGTGCAAGGAGATGGGCTATCCCGGCTTCAAGATCCACGGCTGGGGCGACTACGTCCTGTCTCAGGAGATCGAGACGGTGCGCGCGGTGCGGGAGGCGGTCGGGCCTGAGATGGACCTGATGCTCGACCCGGCCTGCGAAATCAACACCTGGCTTGAGACGGTCAAACTGGGGCGCGCCTGCGACGAGGCGAACTTCACGTGGCTCGAAGACCCTTACAAGGACACCGGCGTGTCGATGCACGGCCACAAGAAGCTGAAGGAGATCATCAAGACCCCGTTGCTGCAGACCGAGCACATCCGCGGCGTGGAGCAGCATGTCGACTTCATCGCGTCCGGCGCCACGGACCTTGTCCGCGTCGACCCTGATTACGACGCCGGCATCACGGGAGCGATGAAGATTGCGCACGCGGCGGAGGGTTTCGGGCTGGACGTCGAGATCCACTCGCCGGGACCGGCGCAGCGTCACATGATGGCGGCGGTCCGAAACAGCAACTACTACGAGATGGCGCTTGTCCACCCCGACACGGACGAGGTGGGTCGCTCCCACGACATCTACGCAGATGACTACCGCGACGCGCTGGACTCGATCGATTCGAACGGCCATGTCTCGGTGCCGGAGGGCGACGGCCTCGGTGTCGAGTACGACTGGGACTTCATCATGAAGAACCGAACCGGCGGCCGAGAGTACGGCGGATAGCGCCGGCTTTCACCGGCTGGTAGCTCAAGGAACAGAACCATGAAATCCATCGTCACCGGTGGAGCAGGTTTCATCGGCTCGCACCTCGTCGACAGGCTGATCGACGAAGGCGACGAAGTGCTGGTGATTGACGATCTCTCGTCGGGCAAGGAAGCGAACCTTGCGGACGGAGTGCGACTGGAAGAACTCAGCATCACGGACGAACGAGTCGCTGCCGTAGTGGCGGAGTTTGCACCGGACCGTGTCTTTCATGCCGCCGCACAGATCAGCGTTTCTGTGTCTGCGCGTGAGCCGGTGACCGATGCGAAGACGAATA
Source organism: Dehalococcoidia bacterium (assembly GCA_028278465.1). GTDB lineage: Bacteria > Chloroflexota > Dehalococcoidia > Lucifugimonadales > Lucifugimonadaceae > JAJCYX01. The sequence continues at coordinate 1,190 of JANQEF010000166.1, forward strand.
TCCTTGGCACGCTGAACGTCTTGGACGCCGTCCGAAACGCGCCGGGAGAGCCAGCGCGCTTCACCTTCGTTTCAACAGGCGGCGCCATGTACGGCGAGCCTGATACGCTTCCAGCGCCCGAGTCTCTGCCAGCCGATCCGGGCTCTCCATACGGGGCCTCAAAGCGCGCCATCGAGGTGTATCTGCCGGTTTACGAGAGGCTGTTCGGCATCCGCCACACCACGCTGAGGCTGGCGAACGTCTTTGGCCCGCGACAGGACCCACACGGAGAGGCCGGCGTCGTCGCCATCTTCAGCCGGGCGATGCTGGCGGGCGGCGAGCTGACGATCTTTGGCGATGGGAAGGACGAGCGCGACTACGTCTACGTTGGCGACGTTGTAGACGCGCTGGTGAGGTCGGCTGAGTCCGGAGGCGTCGGTCCGTACAACGTTGGCACCGGGACCGGCACCAATGTCAACGACCTCTTCGGTTACCTGGCCGAGCTTTGCGAGTACACACGACCCGCTAACTACGGACCGCCGCGCGCCGGGGACATCGGCAAGATCAGTCTCGACAGCTCGGCCATTCGGCGGGATCTCGGCTGGGAGCCTCAGACAAAGCTGATCGATGGGCTGGCAACTACGGTCGCCTGGTTCAGAGACAACCCGGGCTGAGCCGAATCAGGCCGCGACAGAGTCTGAAAGCACCCATCTGAGCCGCTCGAGCAGCGTGGCAGCAGACCACGGCTTGATCACGTAGTCGTGCGCCCCCATCCTGCGAGCCTTCGCCAGGTCCTCGTCACCCCTGAGCACCGACGAGATGATGACGGGGATCGCTTTGGTGTCTGCGTTCGATTTCAGCAGCTCCAGAGCCTGCCAGCCATCCACATTCGGCATCATCAGATCGAGAATGACCGCGTCGGGCCTCTGCTCCTCGACGCACGCCATCACCTCTGATCCGTCGCTGGCCTCAACGACTTCGTAGCCTGCTCGGCGGAGCGTCGCAGAAAGAAGCATTCTGATCTCGGCGGTATCGTCAACGATCAGTACTGTATCCACTTAACAACTCTTCCTTCTATCCCGCTAACAGCCTCACTGTCCACTCTGCGTATCCGAACACATCGACCCTTGGCCAAACGAAGCACTCCCGGTATGTCTCCAGGCCTTCGACCTGGAGACAACCGTTGACCGGCTGCGTCTGGTTTTTCAGGTGTGGCGGACCACGGTCGATGATCGGGGTTGAGGAGACATCTTCAGGAATAAAGCGGCGGGAGCAGCGACAATTGCAGCTGACCGCACTACCCTTTTAACCGGTATCTCGGGTCTGCATCACCAGGCAGCATCGTCGCGCTTGGATGCGGCGACTGTGTCCGCTGCCTTATACCAGTTCAACCTCTCCATCGAACAGAGACTGCACCGCGGGGTGTTTACGGCGACTGACATATCAAAAATACATCCTTTCTGCGCGGTCAACGTAGGTGGATTCACGGAGTCGTACTGAAACAGACCGCGATCGACCGTTGTCGGCAGTTGCGGCTGCGGACTTCTGATGTGTTCAATCCGCCAGGCTGCGACATAAGCTCAATAAGCTGAATCGGACATTTCGTACTTGATCAGGCCGTTTCGTACTCAATCTCTCGTTGCGCTGGTGGCGCTCGTCGCCGTACCGGTGGCATTTGCAGCCTGCACGAGCGAAGGGGATCCGACGCCGACAGCCACCGTAGAGGTCGCAACTCCGACTTCGTCGACCGCTACAGCGACGCCTCAGCCGACCGCGACATCTACCGCGCCGCCGTCTCCGGACCTCACGACCGGTGGAGTGCTTCGCTTCGCCGTCAAGCAGGCGCCACCGCACCAGGATGTTCACCAGTCGGTATCGAGCGTGCTTGCAACCTGGGGCGCCGGGATCACCTACAGCCGCCTGTTCAAGTTCCAGCGGGGACCGAGCGTCGCTGCGCCGTCGAGAATCCCCGAATGTGACCTGTGCACAGCATGGAGACAGACAGGGCCGCTCGAGTTCGAGTTCGACATCCGGGAAGACGCCTTCTGGCCGGATCTGCCTCCGTTGAACGGCAGGCGGGTCACGGCCGCGGACATCGTGTTCAGCTACCAGAGGCAGATGACACCCGGCTGGCCGAACGCGGGCTTGCTATCGAACGTCCGGGAGATCGTGGCGGTCGAAGACAACCTGTTGCGGATCAGCCTGGAGTCGCCGGATGCCGAGCTGTTCGAGAAGCTGGCTGACGGCAGGTCGGTCGTGGTCGCAGAGGAGATAGTGCAACTGAGCGGAGACCTGGTAGACGGACCGACGGTTGGAAGCGGGCCTTGGCTCCTCGAAGGCATCTCGCAGGACGACGCCACTTTCATAGCGAACCGTTCGTACTATGGCGAAGGCCCCCACCTCGACGGACTGGCTATCCAGTTCATCGAGCAGGATTCGACCCGCGCCGCCGGTGTGAGAGCAGACATTCTCGACTTCGCCGAGACGACTCCGGCCGAGGTGCAGTCCGCCCTCGAGCGGTTCCCGGAGCTGCGGACGATGGAAATCGGTCGGTCCGGAGCCCGGGTGGAACTTGCGATCAACGCCACCCGGAGTCCGCTGGACTCTCGTGCGGTGCGACAGGCCGTCTTCCTGTCCTGGGATCCGGAGGTTGCGATGACCGATATCTGGGACAGCGAGTTGACTCCTTCGGTCGGCTTGAACGTTTCTGAGCCATCGTGGGAGCCAGATTTCGAAACCGAGTTCTCCGGCCTGTTCGGCGATGGCGAGCGGGCGCGCGGTCTCGTTCAGGATGCTGGACTAACAGCCGAGGACATCCTGAGGATCTCCGTCGGGGAGTTTGGTGAGACGGGCGATGCCGACAGGTACGTGCTGACTGCCCGGTCACTAGCCGAGGCCATGACTTCAGCCGGATTCGAGGTGATGGTCGAGCGGGTGACCACGAGGTCATTCGCCGACGATGTCTGGCTGCAGGGCAACTACGACATCTTCGTGGGCGCGCCGCCGCCGGTCTCCAGCCTGAGCGGGCAGCTTTTCAGCACGTACCACTCGGACGGGCCGTGGAACACATCGGGCTTCTCGAACTCCAGGCTGGACGAGTTGATCGAGCAACAGGCTGTGGAGCTGGACCGGCAGCGGCGCGGCGAACTGCTACTCGAGATCCATGACGAGATCATGGGCGAGGCGTTGCGGTTCTATCCCGGGATCGGCTCTCAGCACTGGCTCTGGCAGCCTCGTGTGAGAGACGTCGTGCCTGACACGTCTGGCGCCAGCGGCGACTTCCTGTCTCGAATCTGGATCAGCCGGGAGTAACGCCTACGAACCCGCTCCGACGTTTTCTGAAAGAGCGTCTTCCAGCGCCGTCCACGAGAGCAGCGCGCACTTGATGCGCACCGGGAAGCGTTTCACGCCCTCCAGAGCGAGGATGTCGCCGAGTCGGTCCTTCTCATCTTCAGTCAGCTCGTCGCCACGCATCATGCGACGCACCAGAGTGACGAACTCCAGCGCCTCGCTGGCGCTCTTGCCCTTGAGCATCTCGGCTAGCAGAGAAGCAGATGACTGGCTGATGGCGCATCCCTGCCCAGAGACGCTGACGCCGCTCACCGCATCGCCGTCCAGTTCCAGCTGGATGTGCACTTCGTCGCCGCAGAACGGGTTGTTGGCCTCGACATCGATGTCTGGTGAGTCCAGCAGGTCAGTGTGGCGAGGGTTGCGGTAGTGGTCGAGGATGATGCTCTCGTACAGCTCATCCAGCTGGTCCAGGCCCGAGGTTCCGCCCATCATTTCAGGAAATACCCTTCGGTCTCTTTGATCCCTTCGATCAGCGTGTCTACCTCGTCTGGCGTGTTGTAGATATAGAAGCTGGCCCGCGCCGCGGCAACCACATCGTAGCTGCGGATCAGCGGCATCGCGCAGTGATGACCGGTCCTTATCGCGATGCCCATCCTATCGAGCGCCGTTCCCAGGTCGTGCGGGTGGATCGTGTCGTGGTTGAACGAAATGATGCCACCGCGGTTTTCGGTGTCGGTCGGGCCCATCACCTGAACGCGCTCCAGCTCGGCGAAACGCTCGAGCGCGTAGCCAGTCAGTTCCTCCTCATGAGCGAGCACGTTGTCCATTCCAAGGGCGGCAAGATACTCGACGGCCACACCGGTCGCGATAGCATCGGCGATGTTCGGTGTTCCGGCCTCGAACTTGTATGGCAGGTCGTTCCATGTCGCCTGTTCGTAGCTGACGGTCAGGATCATGTCGCCGCCGAACATCCACGGCTGCATGGCATCGAGCAGCTCAGGACGGCCGTAGAGCACGCCGATCCCGGTAGGCCCGAGCATCTTGTGGGCCGAGAACCCGAGGAAATCGCAGTCCAGGTCTTCCACGCTCAGCGGCATGTGCGGAGCGCTCTGCGCGGCGTCGACAAGGATCAGCGCGCCGTTGTCGTGGGCCAGCTTGCCGAGCGCCTTCACATCGTTGATCGTCCCGAGGACCGACGACATGTGCACTGCCGTGACGATCTTCGTCTTTGGGGAGATCAGCTTCGAAGCCGCCTCCATGTCGAGACGGCCATCCTCGGTCCGAGGGATGATCTTAAGCTCGGCGCCTGTGCGGGAAGCCAGCTGCTGCCACGGCACGATGCCAGAGTGGTGCTCCATCGCCGTTACGACGATCTCGTCGCCCGCCCTGACGTTCGCGTCGCCCCACGCATAGGCGACCAGGTTGATCGACTCCGAAATGTTGCGCGTCCAGACGACCGACTCCGGGTTGGGCGCGCCGATGAACTTCGCCACCTTTGCCCGCGCGTCTTCGTACGCCTCGGTCGCCTCGATCGACATCGTGTGGACGCCGCGGTGAACGTTGGCGTTGTAGCGCGTGTAGTAGTCGGTTATGGCGTCGATGACCTGCTGCGGCTTCTGGGAAGTCGCGGCGTTGTCGAGATAGACGAGCGGCATCTCGCCGATCTTGCGCTGCAGAATCGGAAAGTCCGCACGAATCTTTTGAACATCGAGGACCATTCACCGGTTCCTTGATCTCGTCCCGAGATTGAAGACAGGAAGCCCGGCCAGCGCGAAGCCTGCCAGCGAGCGCATCGACCGGACGGATGACAGAACTATCGCTCCAGGCCGACCTCGATAGTCTCGCCGTTCAGCCGGACCGGAAACGTTGGCACCGGCTCAGTGGCCGGAGCGCCGAGCACATCACCCGTCGTCACATCGAAAACCGCTCCGTGGCGCGGGCAGAAGATCTCCGGTCCTTCGAGGTCCGTCTGGTCGAAAGACGAGCCATCATGTGTGCAGACGTCTTCGATGGCGTAGAACTCGCCGTCCACGTTGCAGACAGCCACTCGTTCACCTTCCACCTCGGCGACGAACACCTCACCCGGCTCGATATCGGCCTTTGTTGCGACTGCGAAGTACTGCAGGTCCGCCATAGCTACAGAATCCCCTCTGAATCCAACGCCGGAATGATCTGCTCCAGCTTTGCGTACAGGAAGTCCCTCAAAGGCTCGGGTTCGAACTCGTCGACGATCTCGGAAGCGAAGCCGGTCACCAGCATCATCGCCGCTTCTTCCCTGCTCACTCCGCGGGACATCAGGTAGAAGAGCATGCTCTGGTCCACGTGGCCCGCGGTGGCGCCGTGCGCACACTTCACGTCGTCGGCGTAGATCTCGAGGCTGGGCTTCGTGTCGATCTCGGCGCCGTGCGACAGCAGCAGGTTCAGGTCTTTCTGCTCGGCCACGGTCTTCATGGCGCCAGGCTGCACAAGCACCTTTCCGCTGAACACGGCACGCGACTTCCCGGCGAGGATGCCCTTGTAGAACTGGTGGCTGGTGCCGTGCGGCTTCTGGTGTGTGGTGCTGATCTCGTTGTCCTGGTGCGAGTCACCGTCCGTGATGTACAGGCCGTGCAGTGTTGTCTCAGCACCCTCTTCAGCGAGGTTGGTGTGCACGTCGTTGCGGCCGATCGCCGGGCCGGTGGCGAAGGTCGTCGATTCGAAGACGGCGTCGGCGGGCTGTTCGGTGCGCGTTGTGCCGATGTGGATCGAGTGTTCGTTCTCGAGCTGCACCCGGAAGTGGCGGACGTTTGCTCCTTCGCCGAGCGAAACTTCGAGCACAGGCACGGTGAGCTGTGAGCCTTCGCTCAGGTTGATGAAGGTCTCGACGATGGTTGCAGATGAGCCTGGTTCTGCAATGACAAGTGTTCGCGGGTAGAAGGCTCGGTTCTCGGGGCCGTCTGTGACCACATGCAGGATGTGGACCGGCTGTTCGAGTTCAGCACCGCTATTGACGTTGATCAGGAGGCCGGTTTCAAACAGAGCGGTGTTCAGAGCGACAAACGGGTTGTCTTCGAATGGGGCGATCTCGGTTAGCACTGGTTCGACGGTTGACTGCTGAGTTCCAGCCGCCTCAGCAAGATCGGAGATCGCGATGTCGGAGGCCGTAAGGTTGTGACTGGCTTCCGGTGCGAAGCGAACGTTGATCACAACCGCCGTGTGCCACTCATCACTCCACGGAGCGGCCTTACGCAGCTCTTCACCAGAAAGAGCAGTTTCGGCCTCGCCGCGCACGAAAGCCCGGGCATCGAGTCTCCGCAGGTCCGTGTACTTCCAGAGCTCGTTGCCCCGCCGTGCCGTCGGGAAGCCGAGCTTCTCGAACTCGGCCCAGGCTTTCTTTCGCAGGTCCGCGAGCCAGGCAGCGCCGCCGTCTGTCTTTGAGAAGTCGGCGGCGTAGCTCTCTATCGTTTTCGTGCGTTCAGCGGTCGTCATGTGTTTCGAGTTCGGTCCGTTGTGCTGGCTTCAAAGTCTGCGACGGTCAGGACGTCGCTACCGCGTGCTCTTCCAGGAAACGCTTGTAGCCGTCGCGCTCCACCTCTTCGGCAAGCTCGGGCCCGCCGGTCTCGACGAGCCGTCCGTCCGCCATGATGTGGACGATGTCCGGCGTGATGTGGTGCAGCAGCCGGTTGTAGTGGGTGACGAGGATGAACGACCTGTCAGGCGATCGCAGCGCGTTCACTGCGTCAGCCACAACACGCATGGCATCGACGTCAAGCCCCGAGTCGGTCTCATCGAGAACAGCCAGTCGTGGCTGCAGAACGGCAAGCTGAAGCATCTCGTTGCGCTTCTTCTCGCCACCGGAAAAACCTTCGTTCAGCGACCGCTTCATCAGGTCCGGGTTGATCTTCACCTCGGCGACCTTGGAGTCGTAGAGCTTCGAGAACTCGCGGACGCTGAGCTTGTCCTCGCCGTTCGCCTCGTGCTTCGCGTCGAGCGCCGCCTTCAGAAACTGCCACGGCCGCACGCCGGGGATCTCCGCCGGGTACTGGAAAGCGAGGAAGATTCCGTTGTGCGCCCGCTCGTCCGACGGCATCTCGAGGATGCTCTCTCCGTCGAACTCGATATCGCCATCGGTTACCTCGTAGTCCAGCCGGCCAGCCAGCACGTTCGCAAATGTGCTCTTGCCGCTGCCGTTCGGGCCCATGATGGCGTGGACCTGTCCCGGCTCAACCTTCAGGTCGAGCCCTTTGAGGATTTCGCCGTCTTCGGCGTCCACGACCGATGCGTGCAGATTCGTTACTTCAAGCATTCCTGTTTCCGGTACTCGTTTGACCGATCCGAACCGAACGAACGGCGGCTAGCCGACCGCGCCCTCCAGCGACACCTTGAGCAGCTGGCTCGCCTCCATGGCGAACTCAAATGGAAGCTCCCTGATCACGTCACGGCTCCAACCGGTGATGATCATGTGGTGGGCCTCTTCCTCCGATATCCCGCGCTGCATCAGGTAGAAGAGCTGATCGTCGCTCACCTTGGAAGTCGAAGCCTCGTGCTCCAGCCTGGCCGTCGGGTTTTGAACCTCGATGTACGGCACTGTATGAGCGCCGCACCTGTCGCCGATCAGCAGTGAGTCGCACTGCGTATGGTTCGTCGAGTTCTCTGCGCCGGGCATGATCTTGACCTGGCCGCGATAGGTGTTCTGGCCCTGTCCCGCCGAGATGCCCTTCGAGACGATGGCGCTCTTCGTGTTCTTGCCGATGTGGATCATCTTGGTGCCGGTGTCGGCCTGCTGATGGTTGTTGGCAAGAGCGACCGAGTAGAACTCACCGACCGAGTTGTCGCCGCGCAGGATCACGCTCGGATACTTCCACGTGATCGCCGAGCCGGTCTCGACCTGCGTCCACGAGATCTTGGAGTTCCTGTCGGCGCGGCCGCGCTTCGTCACGAAGTTGTAGACGCCGCCTACGCCCTCCTTCGTGCCCGGGAACCAGTTCTGGACGGTCGAGTACTTGATCTCGGCATCGTCCAGTGCGATCAACTCCACTACAGCTGCGTGAAGCTGGCTGGTGCGGCGGATCGGCGCGGTGCAGCCTTCGAGGTAGCTAACGTAGGCGTCCTTGTCGGCGATGATCAGGGTGCGCTCGAACTGGCCTGAGCCTTCCGTGTTGATGCGGAAGTAGGTCATCAGCTCGATCGGGCACTTCACGCCGGGCGGGACGTAGGCGAACGAGCCATCACTGAAGACGGCGGAGTTGAGCGTGGCGAAGAAGTTGTCGGTGTACGGGACCACGCTGCCGAGGTACTTCTTCACAAGCTCGGGATGGTTCTGAACCGCTTCGTTGAACGAGCAGAAGATGATGCCGAGCTCTTCGAGCTTGTCCGCGAACGTGGTTGCGACCGAGACGCTGTCGAACACGGCGTCGACCGCCACGCCTGCCAGCTTCTCGCGCTCATGAAGCGGCACGCCCAGCTTGTCGAACGCCTCCAGGAGCTCGGGATCCACCTCGTCCATGCTCTTCGGCCCGTCCTCGGGGCTCTTGGGCGCCGAGTAGTAGATCATGTCCTGGTAGTCGATGGGCGGGTACTTGACCTTGGCCCACTTAGGCTCGGCGTCCTCCGCCTGCAACGTCTCCCAGTGGCGGAACGCCTTGAGCCGCCATTCGAGCAGCCAGTCCGGCTCATTCTTCTTAGCTGAGATGAACCGAACCGTGTCCTCGGTGAGACCCTTCGGAGCGATATCGGCATCGACATCGGTCACGAAGCCCCAGCGATATTCGAGGTCGGACAGGTCGGTCTCGCGAGATATCTTTTGCGGTGGTGTCGATGAGGTGGTCATGAGTTGCGAGGTGTATCGGCTTCGCTGCCGGGAAGGTTATTCCTGACCAAATAGGTCAGGTATTGAATTCTATTGCCACGCGAGAAGGCCGTCAACGAATTTCGTCGCTACGAAGCGAAGCTGGTGTCGGTACATCATGGGCGGTTTGAGAGTGCGATACGGGGCGTTTCTGTTTCCGATAGCCGTGTTCATCTGTGAGATTGGCTACTAGATGTCCGATTTTCACGATCTCGACTGCCAGTTCGCCGGTCCGGACTGAACAAGAGTTACTGTTGGACGAGGAGGATGTGAAGCCATTCAGTCCGGAAGACAGATCGCAGGAGATGAGCCGCGCCTCAGGTTGCTGAAGAAGCTTCGCCAGGCGCAGGTTTCTGAGCGCGTGATCGACGCGATGATGGAGGTGCCGCGCGAGCGTTTCGTCCCGCCGGGGCTTGGGAGTTACGCGTGGCTGGATGAGTCGCTTCCGATCGGCAACGGCCAGACAATCTCTCAGCCTTCGCTGGTTGGCCGCATGATCGACCAGTTGAGGTCGGAGCCCGATCACAGGGTGCTGGACGTCGGCACCGGTTCCGGCTACCAGGCCGCGATCCTCTCGCTGCTAGTCGCCGAGGTGGTCAGCGTCGAGCGGGTACAGGCTCTCTGCATCGCGGCCAAAGAGCGGCTGGATGAGCTTGGCTATCGCAACATCAGCGTGTTCGACGCCGGCGACGAGCTCGGATACCCGGAACTGGCTCCGTACGACGGGATCATCGTCGGCGCAGCCGCGCCCGAAGTTCCCGACTCGCTCGTTCACCAGCTCAAGGTCGGCGGAAGACTGGTCGTCCCGGTTGGCAGCCGGGAGGAGCAGCAGGTGATACTTGTCGAGCGGACCAGGTTCGGTGCCAGGGAGGAGTTACATGAGCCGGTGAGATTTGTGCCGCTAATCGGCGAAGGCGCGTGGAAAGAGTAGTGGCGGCGGCCGGTCGCACAGCCACACCTTCTCGGCCATTCGTGGCAGAATTGACCGGCAGGCCGGATTTCCGCCTCACGGACCGCCCCGCTGTTCCCGGATATTTGAAGTCACCCACGCTAAGACCATGACCGAATACGAAGCTGTAATTGGCCTGGAAACTCACGTTCAGCTGAACACGAAGAGCAAGATGTTCAGCGTGTCGAGCGCCGAGTACCAGTCGACCGAGCCGAACACGATCGTCGACCCAGTGAGCCTGGCGCTGCCGGGAACGCTTCCGGTCGTGAACAGGACGGCTGTCGAGAGTGCAATCATGATCGGTCTGGCGCTCGGCTGCAGCATCGCCGATGTCACGAAGTTCGACCGCAAGCAGTACAACTATCCCGATCTCCTCAAGGGATACCAGATCTCGCAGTACGACGAACCGATCTGCTTCGACGGCAGGGTCGAGCTTCCCGGTGAAACGGAAACAGCGGTGCGCATCAACCGGGTGCACATGGAGGAGGACGTCGCCAAGCTGGTGCACGTGGAAGGTCTGAACGGCCAGCCGGGCTACGCGCTGATGGACGTCAACCGCGCCGGTGTGCCGCTGATGGAAATCGTGACAGAGCCGGACCTGCGCACTGCCGACGATGTCGTGGCGTACATCGAGACCCTGCAGTCGATCATCCGCTACCTCGGCGTTGGGACGGCCAACATGGAAGAGGGCTCGTTCCGCTGCGACGCCAACATCAGCGTGCGGCCACGAGGCTCAGAGGAGCTCGGCACCAAGGTCGAGGTCAAGAACATGAACCGCATCTCGGCGGTAGCGCGTGCCGTCTCGTACGAGATCGACCGGCAGATTGCGGCGATCGAGGACGGCGAGCGCATCGTGCAGGAGACGCGTGGCTGGAACGACGGCTCTGACAGGACGGTCGTGCAGCGCAGCAAGGAAGAGGCGAACGACTACCGCTACTTCCCTGAGCCTGACATCCCGCCGCTGGTGATCAGCCGCGAGTGGGTCGATGAGATTAAGCAGAAGCTGCCCGAGCTGCCTGCGGAACGAAAGCTCCGGTTCATGGAGGAGTTCGCTCTGTCCGAGTACGACGCTCGCCTCCTGACCGGCGCAAGGTCGACCGCCGAGTACTTCGAGGATGTCGTAACCGCGGGCAACGCCTCGGGCCCAGACGAGCGCAAGGTCCTGGCCAAGGAGGCTGCGAACTGGCTCAACGGCGAGATGGCGCGACTGATGAACGCCGAGTCCATCGAGGATGTGTCTACGACCCGGATTCAGCCAGCTCAGCTTGCGTCCCTAATCGGCCGCTCACTCAAGCGCGAGGTCAACAGCAGCACCGCCAAGCAGGTGTTCGAGGAGATGTGGAATTCGGGCGCCGACCCTGACGAGATCATCGAGGACCGCGGGCTTGGCATGGTTAGCGATACGTCTTCGCTGGAGCCTGTCGTCGAGCAGGTGATCGCCGGAAATCCTGCCGCGGTCGAGGACTACATGGGCGGCAAGGAGACGGCGGTCCGGTTCCTGATGGGGCAGGTGATGAAGGAGACGAAGGGACAGGCCGACCCACCGCTGGTGATGCAGATGCTCGGAGAGAAACTGGCGGCCATGAAGGCAGGCGCGCCGAGTCAGTAGACCGTCTCTTTGAGCGTGGACGCACAGACATCCGGCTCCGGTTCGCGAGCCATTCGGCTGTCGAAGACGTTAAAGTAGTTGGATCAACAGTGAGCGCGCCCTCGACCTTGTTTCCCGAGGGCGGCTACCGCCGGAGCCACAATGAGCGACACCGCATTCACGGTAATTCTGCTGCTACTGAGCCTTGCGCTGATAGGCATCCTGCTCTTGCAGGTGCGCGGCAATGCCGGACAGGTATTTGGCCAGGCCGAGAGCACTTTCCGCTCCAGGCGCGGTGTCGAGCGCTTGCTGTTCCGGGCGACGATCGTGATCGCGACAATCTTCGTCGTGGTGGCGATAGTGAACGTTCGCCTGTCGAACTGATTCTGGCTTGAGCTAAAGCCGCGACCAGGTCGTCCCGTCCGGGCCGTCGGCAATCGCGATCCCGGCTTCCTGCAGCCGGTCCCTCACGGCGTCAGCATCGGCCCACCGCTTCTCCGCTCTCGCCGCAGCGCGCTCCGAGATCAGCTCTTCTATCTCTGACTCGCTGATGCTGTCTTCCGACACCGGCCTGTCCGGCTCTTCGAGTGTCAGGCCAAACACCGATGTGAGTTCGATCAGCAGATGACGCGCCTGTGTGACGTCCGAGCCGTTGGCGTGATTCCGATTGATGGCGTGGGCCAGATCGAAGATCGCCGCCAGCGCGCGCGGCGTGTTCAGGTCGTCGTCCATCGCTTGGACGAACTGGTCCCGGAACGATGAAGGGTCGAGCAAGTCGCCGCCTGTTTTCGGCTCGACCTGCGAGGCGATGCGCAGGGTTCTCAAAGCCGACTCCGCCTGGTCAATGCTGTTTTCGTTGAGAGCGGACGGGCTGCGGTAGTGGCTCTGCAGCACCCAGAGTCGAATCGCATCGGCCGAGTTCTTCTCCACTGCGTCTTCGACGTTGACGACGTTGCCGAGCGACTTGCTCATCTCCTCGTCGCCCGCTTTTCGCAACATGCCGTTGTGCATCCACACCTGCACGAACGGGTCAACACCCAGCGCAGTCTCGCTCTGCGCCAATTCGTTCTCGTGGTGCGGGAAGATCAGGTCCAACCCGCCCCCGTGGATGTCGATCTGCCTGTCGAGGTGCTTCAGCGCCATTGCAGAGCACTCGATGTGCCAGCCCGGCCGGCCCTTTCCCCACGGGCTGTCCCACGCCGGCTCGCCTTCCTTCGACGCCTTCCACAGGGCGAAGTCGGCCGGATCTTCCTTCGCATCGTCCATCTCGAAGCGGGTGCCTTCCAGCATCTCGTCGATGCTGCGTCCACTCAGCTTCCCGTAGTCCGGATCGGAACGCACCCGGAAGTAGACCGAGCCGCCCGCCTCGTACGCCGCGCCCTGGTCGAGAAGCGTCGAGATCATGTCGATGATCTCCGGCATGTCTTCCGTGGCCCGCGGGTGGACGGTCGCACGTCGCACGTTCAGCGCGTCCATCGCATCGAAGAACGCCGTTACGTTCTTCTCGGCGACCTCTTCCGAGGAGATGCCTTCCTGGTTGGCGCGGTTGATGATCTTGTCGTCGACGTCCGTGAAGTTCTGGACGCGCCGAACCCTAAGCCCGCGGTATTCCATGTACCGGTGGAGGACGTCGAACACGATGCTGCTGAGCGCGTGCCCCATGTGAGGCTTGTCGTAGACCGTGACGCCACAGACATACATCAGGACCTCGTCGCCGAGCGGCTCGAAGTCCTCGCGTTTGCGCGTCATGGAGTTGTACAGGCGCATTCTGATGTGGTTTCGGGCGCGGGCGGACCGCTTCAGGATGAACGGATCGTGGCGACAGCCTGGGCCGCTATACCTCGCCCTTCACCGATCGCACCAACATGGTCTGTCGAGGTGACCTTGATGTTGACGGACGCCGGAGCGAGGCCGGTCACGGCGGCTATGCGGTCAGTGATCGCTGCAACATGACCGGAGAGCCGTGGCTGCTGGGCGATGATAGTAGCATCGAGGTGCTCGGGTTCCCAACCTGCTTCCTGGACCATGGTGAGGGCGCGTTTAAGCAGCTCGGCGCTGTCTATGTTCGCCAGGGATTGATCCGAAGACGGGAAATTCGAGCCCATGTCGCCAAGGCCCGCGGCGCCGAGCAGCGCCGAAGTGATGGCATGAAGCAGGACATCGCCGTCCGAGTGGCCTTCGAGCAGTCTGTCGAACTCGATGTCCACACCGCCGAGTCGGAGTGGACCACCGTCTACCAGGCGGTGGCCGTCAAAGCCGGTTCCCCAGCGACGCGCGGCTTGATCAGTCGGCTGGCGACCTCGTCGGTCGAAGATGGCCTCGGCTATGGCGATGTCGTCCGAGGTGGTGATCTTGATGTTGTCGTAGCTGCCGTTGAAGACGGTCACCGCGCCGCCGTTCTGCTCGACCATCGACGCATCGTCCGTAACATCGGTTGAGACGGCTTCGTGCGCCGCGATCAAGGTTGCCGCCCTGAACACCTGCGGCGTCTGGATGATCCGCAGCGCATCTCTCTCCGGGGTCGAGACGACGACGTTACCTTCGACCTGCTTGACCGTGTCTTTCAGCGGAATGGCGGTGACTGACGCGCCGGTTCCGCGCGCCGCGGTCAGGCCGCGTTCGACCATCGCCTCGTCCAGGAACGGCCGGGCGGCATCGTGGATCACCAGCCAGTCCGGACAGGCGCCGGCGTCGCACAGCGCATCGATCCCGATCTTCACAGAGTCCTGTCGCCTTGCGCCGCCGACAACGACAGCTGTGACCTTGTCTGAACCGGCGGCCGCCAGCGCTTCCTTGCCTGCATCCACGTTGTCCTCCGAGAACACGATGCAGATCGAGTCGACCTGCTGACTGCTCTGGAGGACTCGAAGCGAGTGCACAAAGACCGGAATGCCGCGCAGCCTTAGCAGCTGTTTGTCCACTCCTCCCATCCGGCTGCTTGAGCCCGCCGCAAGCAGCACAGCGCCTACCGATTCGGAGTCGCCGATCAATTCACCAGGTCCTGGATCCATGTGATGCCCCAGAAGCAGGCGTAGGCGACGCCGGTGGACTTGATGCTCTTTGAGACGAACAGCAGCAACAGGAACTTTCTGACCGGGTAGAGAACGCTGCCGGCGGCGATGCCGACCACGTCGAAAAGCGGGTTCGGGATGATGCTCGCGACGAACAGGATTATCCCGCCTCGCCGGATGAGCAGTTCACGCACACGCGGGTAGAAGCGGTTCTTCTCGAAGAGGCTCTTACCGCCCATGCCTGCCAGGTAACCGCTCATCTCGCCAAGCGCCTCGGCCGAGCCAGCGACGACGCCAACCAGTATCGGGTTGAGTCCTACTGCGGGCGAAGCGGCAACACAGACGGCTGCAAGGCCCGGAACCGGTATCAGGATCGAAGCGGCGCCGATGAACGAGAAGAACCAGACACCCGCGAGGCCGACGCTCTCAACCTCGAACCGGTCGGTCACCCAAAGGAAGACGCCAACGGCGATGAACGCGCCGACAAGGCTGAGCGGTACAAGCTTGGAGAGCAGGTCCTGATTGCCGAGCAACCAGCGCTGGAGCGGGCTTAGCTCCGGCCTGGATTCGCTGGCGAGGATTTCATCAGGGCGGTCCATCGGAGCTCCGGTCAGGCAGGCGCACTGGAGATCACGTAAACAGGTTCGTTAGCCAGTCTATTCCCTGCTGGCACGCGTATGCGATGCCGATGAACTTAATGATCTTGCCTAAAAACACCCAAAGGAGGAACCGCCTCAGCGGGTAGCCAAGTGACCCCGAGGCGATGCCTGCGATGTCGAAGATGGGTGTCGGTAGCACCGCCAACACGAAGAGCGCCAGCGCTCCCCGGCGCATGACCAGCCGTTGGATCCGCCCATAGTACTTCGACTTCTGAACGAAAGACTGGCCGCCGTAACCTGCGAGATATCCCGTCAGTTCCCCAATCGTCGATCCGGCGCCGCCGACGAGACCGAGCAGGATCAGGTTCAGCCCGACGTCTGGCGCGGCCGCGGCACAGACCGCAGCGAGGCCGGGAACCGGTACGACGACCGATGCAGACCCTACGAGGTTGATCAGGAACGCGCCTGTGTAGCCGACTCCTTCAGGGTCGAGCTGGCCGGTTACGAAGAGGACCACACCGGTGATGATCGACCCGACGACGATCGTCCAGACTGTGACCTGGATCAGCCGCGGGTGTTGTGCAAGCCAATCAGCTATGGCGTCGGAGGAGCGTTCGGCGAGGTTGTCGTCGGCCTCAAGAGATTTCGCCTCGTGCGGTTCTGACGAGGCGGCGCTGTTCTGTGAGGGTTGGTCTTCGATCACTTCCGCATCTTATGCGAGACCGATGAACGATTGGTACGAGGAGCCCGCCGTTTACGCGGCCTCTCCAGCGAACCCGGGTCAGCGGCCGGACACGAAAGGGCCGCCAGACATCCTCGAAAGTTGTCCGGCGGCCCTGTGTTTCGCATGTCTTCGACTAGCGTTGATCAGGTCGCAGGCTGCTCGGCCTGCTCCAATTCGACCGTCTCGACGGTTTCGCCGGAGCTAATCTCCTCGAAGGTCAGACCGTTCTCGCTGCCCTCGATCTTCACGACACTGCCGCGTCCGAGCTCGCCACCGAGGATCCGCTTCGAGAGCTGGTTCTCGATGTTGCGCTGTATGGCCCGCCGCAGCGGCCGTGCGCCATACATGCGGTCGAACCCTTCGCGGGCCAGCCACTCGCGTGCAGAGTCCGCAACTTCGACAGTGACACCGAGCTCGCTCACGCGGGCCTGGACCTCGGACAGCAGCTTTCCGACGATCTTCAGCGTGTCGTCCTGCGTCAGGGAATCGAAGATGATCACATCATCGATCCTGTTCAGGAACTCCGGCCTGAAGGCACGCTTGAGGGCGTCCTCAACCTCGGCTCGCTGGTTCGCCGATTCTGCCGAGTCGCTGACCGACGTCTTGAAGCCTATCGACTCCTGCGGAACGCCCGTCGTCCCGAGGTTGCTGGTCATGATGATGACCGTGTTGCGGAAGTCGACGGTCCTTCCCTGTCCGTCAGTCAGGCGGCCGTCATCCAGCACCTGCAGAAGCGTGTTGAACACCTCCGGGTGCGCCTTTTCGATCTCGTCGAACAGCACCACGCTGAAGGGCCGTCTTCGCACCATCTCGGTGAGCTGACCTGCATCGTCGTACCCGACGTAGCCGGGAGGAGCGCCGATCAGCCGTGAGACCGTGTGCCTCTCCTGGTACTCGGACATATCGACCCGCACCATGTTCTCCTCGTCGTCGAACATGTACTCGGCCAGCGCCCTGCCAAGCTCGGTCTTCCCGACACCTGTCGGGCCGAGGAAGATGAACGAGCCGATGGGGCGTCTCGGGTCCTTCAGGCCCGCACGGGCCCTGCGCACCGCATCCGCAAGTGCCGATACTGCCGAGTCCTGGCCGATCACCCGCTGGTGCAGGCGCTCCTCCAGGTGCAGCAACCTCTCGGCCTCGCCCTCGACAAGGCGCGCGACCGGGATGCCTGTCCGCTCCGCGATCAGGCCGGCGATGTCCTCAGCGGTGACGCAGTCGCACCGGTCGTGGGTCTTCTCCCATTCGGCCTTCTGCTGGTCGTATTCCTGCGAGACCCGTAGTCGCTCCGACTTCTTCTCAGCAGCGCCCTCGTAGTTGCCCATCTCGGACGCCGCGTTCTCTTCCTCTTCAAGCGTCTGGATCTGCATCTCGCGCTCGGTCAGCTCTGTCGGCATCGCATCGTTCTGGATCCGGATCTTGGCCGCGGCCTCATCGATCAGGTCGACCGCCTTGTCAGGCAGGAACCGGTCCGAGATGTAGCGGGCGCTCAGGCGGACCGCAGCGTCGATCGCATCCTCCTCGATCTTGATGCCGTGGTGAGACTCGTAGCGCGGCCGGAGCGTCTTCAGCATCTCGACCGCAATGTCGGTGTCCGGCTCCTCGACCCACACAGGCGAGAAGCGCCGCTCCAGCGCGGCGTCTTTCTCGATGTATTTCCTGTATTCGCCGGGAGTCGTGGCGCCGATGGTCTGCATCTCGCCGCGTGCGAGCGCAGGCTTCATCATGTTGCTGGCATCCAGCGCGCCGTCCCCGGCACCCGCGCCGACCACTGTGTGAATCTCATCGATGAACAGGACGATCTCACCGGCGGCCTGCCGGATCTCGTCCATCACTGCCTTGAGCCGCTCCTCGAACTCCCCACGGAACTTTGCGCCGGCCAGCAGCGAGCCCATCTCAAGGGCTATCACCCTGCGTCCGCGCAAACTTTCAGGGACGTCGCCCGCGACGATCCGCTGCGCGAGCCCTTCGACTACTGCCGTTTTGCCTACACCGGCATCGCCGATCAGGACCGGATTGTTCTTGGTGCGCCGGGTTAGCGTCTGCATGACACGCCGCACTTCGAGGTCGCGCCCGACTACCGGGTCGAGCCGCCCGTCGCGTGCCAGTTCGGTCAGGTCGACACTGTACTTCGAAAGCGCCTGGTACTTACTCTCGGCGCGTGGATCGGTGACTCGCGCTGAGCCGCGCACCTGCTGAAGCGCCTGGTAGATGCGCTCCTGCGTGATGCCGTGCTCCTTGAACAGCGCGCCCAGCTTGCCCGAGTCGTCGGAGACCAGGCTCACCATCAAGTGGTCGGCGCCGATGAACTCGTCCTTCAGCCGGTCAGCCTCGGTCCGGGCCCTGTCGATGGCTGAAACCACACGCGGCGTGGCAAAGATCTGCGTCGCCTGACCCTGTCCTGACACTTTCGGAGTCTCGTCGAGGATCGCCGTGACCGCACGAACGATCTCGCCGGGATCGACCTCAAGTGCTTCGAGCATCTGGGCGGGCAGGCTGTTCTCAACCTGCAGCAGCCCGAGTAACAGGTGCTCTGCGTCCCACTGGCTGTGACGCATCTGCAGGACCATCTGCTGAGACGCGCCCAGCGCTTCCCTTGCCTGCTCCGTGAAGTCTTCCTGCTTAAGAACCATTTCCTCTCCAATCGTTGGCGATATCCGGTTGCCCGGCCGCCGCGTGTTCCGATCGACTAGCTCTGACTCGTCGTCTCTTCGTCCTGCGATTCGGCCACGCTCTCTGTGAGCCGTTCTGGACCGAGTCGCTCCTTGACTATCCGTATCTTCAGATCGCGCACTTCCTGTTCGAGGTCGGCGATTCGCTTTAGCAGCCTCGTCATCACCTCGACGCCTGCCCGGTTGATGCCGAGCACGTCTATCCACTCGCGAATCTTCTCGATCTTCTCGATGTCACGGATGGAGTAGTAGCGTGTGCCGCCGCCGGAGCGCATTGGCACTACCAGTCCCCACCGCTCGTAGTTGCGTAGCGTCTGCTGGTGAACTCCGATCCGGCGAGCGACGATCCCGATGGCGAACACCGGCTCGTCCCTTCCAAAGGTCATGCGTCACCTCCCGTCGCCTTTGTCTCGGACGCCGGTTGTTCGAGCTCTCTCAGTTGCTCGAACAGCAGCCGGTGCTCATCCGTGACCTGCTCCGGCATCCGCACCCTGACCTTTGCGATCAGGTCACCGAACTCGCCGCTGCCTCGCTTTGGCATCCCTCTGCCGGGGATCCTGAACGAGCGGCCGTTCTGTGTGCCCGCCGGGATGGTGAGGGCGATGCGGCCTTCCATCGTCGGCACCTCGACCTCTCCACCCAGGACCGCGTCCACGTAGCTGACATCTACCTCCCGGACCAGGTCGTCGCCTGACCGCTTGAAGGCACGTGACGGCCGAACCTTCACCCTCAGCAGCACCTCGGTCTGGGGATCCGGGTTTAGCCTGATCCGGCCACCGTCCTTGATGCCTGCTGGGATCGAGACTTCGAGGGTTCGAGTGCCTGACATACCGCTCAAGCTGACGCGCCTGGTCGCGCCGTGATAGGCGTCCTCCAGCGTCACATCGACGCTGCCTTCGACGCTCGAACGCATCTGCCTGCCGCCGTACTGGCTGCCAAATATGTCGAACGGAGAGCCGCCGCCCGAGCCGTTCTCGAAGATGTCGAATATCGAACCGCCCGAACCGAACGGGTTTCCACCCGAGGCGAAACCGGCGGCTCCGGCCTTTCTCAGCTGGTCCGCGTGCTTCCAGTTCTCGCCGAACTCGTCGTAGTCCTTGCGCTTCTTCGAGTCGGCCAGGATGTCGTGCGCCTCGTTCACCTTCTTGAAACGCTCGGCAGCCGACTTGTCACCCGGGTTCACGTCAGGGTGAAGCTGACGCGCCAGCTTCCTGTACGCGTCCTTTATCTCTTTCTCGGATGCGTCGCGTGAGATGCCGAGAACGCTGTAGAAGTCCTGTGCCAAGTGGTTGCTGTTCCTCTGCGCGGCTACCTGTCAACTCATTGGATGCAAGTATAGTGCATCGGATGCTTAGATATAACTTGACAAGTATCTTATCAGATTTCTATACTGGGTGCGTAAGAGATGGAGCCACACCGTGGTGATGTCAGTTCAAAACGGAAGTTCGAGGAGCTAAGACGATGGCGATAGAGCGATGGACCCCATTCGCAGATGTGCGACGGTTTGATGATCTTTTCAACAGGTTCTGGCGAGGTACGTCGGGCCTTGCGGAGACACCGGAGGCCTGGAGCATCCCGCTGGACGTGACTAAGTCCGGTGATGATGTGGTGGTGAAGGCTTCGCTGCCCGGCGTGAAGAAGGACGACGTTGACGTAACGATCGAGGACAGCGTCCTGACGATCCGTGCGCAGGCCGCTCAGGAAGGTGAGCGTGAGGACGCCGGCTACCTGCTCAAGGAGCGTCGCACGGGCTCGTTCTACCGAGCGGTGAGGCTGCCCGAGACGGTCGACTCCGAGCAGGCGACCTCTTCGTACGGCGACGGCGTGCTCACCATCACACTACCGAAGCGGGAGGAGAAGAAGGCCCGGAAGCTCTCGATCGCCTCCGCATCCTGATCTCAAGTCCACCACTTGCGTCAGGGCCGGGCGGTTGCTTAACCGCCCGGCCCTTTTCTTTGCTCTAAGTTCAGGCGCTCACGACCGCTACACGTTTACCGGTTCGGCCAAACTGCCCTGCTGCTAAGCTTTCTCTCCTCCATTCGTACGGCGCGAAACAGGGATTGACGCACAGGTGAGCCCCTTTTGAGCACGGCCGAGAACCAGGTCCGGACCATAGGCCTGCCAGCCTTCTTTGCTCGCTACCAGGAGCCGATCGACGTCGCCCTGCGCGCAGAGCTGGACGGCCTCACACTGCCGCTCTACGAGACCCATCGCTACTACATGGGCTGGACCGACGTTGACGGCTCTCCGTCCTCCAACGCGGGCGGCAAGAGGCTCAGGCCAACGCTCTCGCTACTGGCCGCCGAGGCCGCTGGCGGCGAGCCTGAAAAGGCGATGCCCGTCGGCATCTCCCTCGAATACGTCCACAACTTCTCGCTGATTCACGACGATCTTGAGGACCAGGACCGGATACGGCATCACCGCCCGACCGTCTGGGCCGTGTGGGGCGAGTCGACCGCCATCGTCTCAGGCAACGCCATGCTCAAGATCGCGGACCGGGCGATGCGGCGGTTGTCCGACCACGGCGTCAGCCCCGACGTGATCCTGCAGGCCCAGCACTCACTCACAGCCAACTACCTGCGCATGATGGAAGGCCAGTACCTCGACATCCAGTTCGAGTCCCTGCCCTCGATCACCGTCGATCAGTACCTCGACATGATCGAGCGCAAGACAGGCGCGCTCATCGAGACCGCTGTCTTCCTCGGGTCACTCGTCGGCCGCCCCGGCGGGCCGGACCGCGAGTTCTCTGCGGGGCTACGTTCAGTCGGCTACGAGCTCGGCCGGATATTCCAGATACGAGACGACGTGCTTGGCGTCTGGGGAGGTCAGGAGACAGGGAAGCCGGTTGGCGCAGATATCCAGCGCAAGAAGAAGGCATTGCCGGCCGTGCACGCGCTCAACATGGCGACCGGCGCGTCCAAAGACCGGATCACCGAGATCTTCGCGAAGGACGAGCTCGATGGCGACGATGTCGAGGATGCGCTGCAGGTGATGGAAGAGCTGCAGACTCAGAACTACTGCCAGTCGCTCGCCGAGGAGCGGTGGCTGCGTGCACGAGGCGTGATAAAGTCTCTTGAACTTGCAGGCGACACCGCGAGGGACCTGGAGGACCTGGGAGAGTTTCTGCTCGTCAGGACCAGCTGATCCTGCCCGGGGCGCGGACCTCCGAGGATTCCACCTCCCGCCTGCTCCCATTCGGCGCAGACCCGTGGGGACGCAAAAAGGAGACTGCCGAGATGGCCAGACCAAAGGAACTTGCGGTCAAGGTAGGCTGGTATCTCTTCTACAACAAGTTCATCAAGCGGCGAAAACGCTTCCCGCTGGTGACGATGTTGGAGCCTCTCGAGGCCTGCAACCTGGCCTGCGAAGGCTGCGGACGTATTCGCGAGTACGAATCTGTCATCCACAGGCAGCTAACCGTCGAAGAGTGCATGGCCGCCGTCGACGAAGCCAACACGCCTGTCATCTCGATTGCAGGCGGCGAACCGACTATCTGGCCGCACCTTCCAGAGCTCGTCGAGAAGCTGGTCGCACGCAAGAAATTCGTCTACGTCTGCACCAACGGCCTGACGATGGGCAAGATGATGCGGGAGATCCCGCCGTCGAAGTACTTCGCATGGGTGATCCACCTCGACGGCACCGGCGAGCGTCACGACGTGGCCGTTTCGAGGAAAGGCGTCTACCAGATCGCCATGAAGATGGCGGAGAAGGCGCTCGAAAACGGCTACCGCGTCTGCAGCAACACGACGCTATTCTCCGGCTCGGACGCCGATGACCTGCACGAGCTGTGGGAGAAGACCACCGAGATGGGCTTCGAGGGCGCGATGGTCACGGCCGGATACGACTACGAGACCGTGCCCAACCAGCAGCTGTTCCTGAAGAAGCAGCAGGCTGTCAACATCTTCAAAGAGGTGCTTGATCCGGAGAAGACGAAGAAGATCCGGCTGTACAACAACCCTCTTTACCTGCAGTTCCTGCGCGGTGAGCGCTCTTACAAGTCCTGTACGGCGTGGACCAACCCGACGTACACCATCATGGGCTGGCGCAACCCGTGCTACCCACTTGCAGACGGCCACACGCAGCAGCTCGACGACCTGATGACGGACGAGGTTTGGGACAACTACGGCAGCCCTGAGAAGGACCCGCGCTGTGCCAACTGCATGATGCACTGCGGCTTCGAATCGACGACGATCTTCGAGGCGATGTCCAGTCCTCGGGCCGCGGCTCACCTGGTCCGGTCCGGAGCGGTTGCGAAGAGCGGAATCACCGCAGGCTAACGCCAGTTACGGTCGCGCTGGGCTGGCGCGACCTATCGCCGCCATGCTACTTCTGATCGCCGCACTCTCCGAAGAGGTCGGAGGAATCCTGCGCTCGGCCGATTTCGAGTCTGTGGATTCTCCTGACGGCGCCGTCGCGTACCGCACCCGCATAGAGCCGGGCTCCGAAGAGCCCGAGACCGCGGTCGTGCTGACGGGAACCGGCAGAGAGCGCGCAGCGGCCACGACACGCTGGGCATTCGATGAATTCGCACCCACGGCGATGATGTCCCTCGGGTTCGGCGGTGGGACGATCGACACGCTGCAGCCCGGAGACCTCGTACTGGGCACGCATCTCTACCGGCTGGACGGGTCGCCTTTCTACTGGGACGCAGATCAGCTTGGCGATCCACTGACGCCTGACAGAGACCTGCTTGGCGCGGCCAGGAACGCGGTTGAGATCGCGGGTATCGACTTCGAGCTGGGTCCGATCATCAATCTCCCGACGGTCGCCAAGACGGCAGGCATGAAGAGGTGGATCGGGGAAGAGTTGAGCGGCGCGTGCGTGGACATGGAAAGCTTCGTTGTATGCGAAGTGGCTGCCGATGCAGATGTCCCGTTCGTGGCGATTCGCGCGGTCGTCGATACCGTCGAGATGGACCTGCCGGACCTCGTGGGACAGATCAACCAGGCGCCCACCGGAGGCCGCGTCATACCGGCGATCAGGCACCTTGCTCGCAACCCTGCGGATCTCGGGTCGCTGATCGGCCTGGGAAGAGC
Organism: Dehalococcoidia bacterium; assembly: GCA_028278465.1. Classification (GTDB taxonomy): domain Bacteria; phylum Chloroflexota; class Dehalococcoidia; order Lucifugimonadales; family Lucifugimonadaceae; genus JAJCYX01. The sequence goes on from JANQEF010000166.1 coordinate 24,863, forward strand.
CGCCGCCCGCGCGCGTCGAGCCCTGACCGGATTCCTCGTCGAGTTTTCGTCGGAGTTAAGCGTGGCTGAAAACTCTGCGGTTTCAGAGCAGGCGGCCGAGGGCGCATCGTGAGGTTCCTGGTTACAGGAGCGACCGGCTTCGTAGGCGGAGCGATCGCCCGGCGATTGATCGCACAGGGGCATTCGGTGCGAGCGTTGGTGAGACCGGAAAGCAGATCAACACTTCCTGAAGACCCGGCTATAGAAGCAGTCGCCGGCAACGTCACGGACAGACCTTCGGTCGAGAAGGCCATTGAAGGCGCGGACGGTGTTTTCCATGTCGCGGCCGTCTACTCGTACTGGCATCGCGATCCATCGGAGACGTATCGAGTCAACGTCGACGGCACCGAGAACGTTCTGGCGGCGGCGAAAAGCTCGGGGATCGGCCGAGCCGTGTTCACCAGCACCGTCGCCACGCTCAAGTGGCCGGGGAAAGACTTGCTGGCGGATGAGTCGTTCGTCGCTTCACTCGACGACCTGCCCGGCCACTACAAGCGCTCAAAGCTGATGGCCGAGCAGGCTGCGCTCTCCCTGAACGATGCCGGCTTCGAGGTAGTCGTGACCAACCCGACGGCGCCGTTCGGACCGGGGGATGCAAGGCCCACTCCAACCGGCCGCCTTGTCCTCGAGTTCCTGAACCACCGCTTCCCGGGATACGTGAACTCCGGAGTCAACGCCTGCGACGTTGAGGACGTTGCGGAAGGGCATCTTCTGGCATTCTTCAAGGGCCGTGCCGGCGAGCGCTACATACTGGGATCAGAAAACGTTTCTCTGCGCGGAATCTACGACCGGCTGGCCCGCGTGACCGGGCTTTCAAGGCGGCCGGTAAGGACTCCTTTCGCCCTCGCCATGGCGCTCGGGGCGATCGACTCGGTGCTGGAGGGCAGGATCCTGCGGCGCGAGCCGTACATCCCGCTCGAAGGGCTCAGGGTCGCCAAACACCCGATGTACGTCGACTGCACGAAGGCGATCACAGAACTCGGCTTACCCACAAGACCGGTCGAAGAGTCGCTGCGCCGCTCAGTCGACTGGTTTGTTGAAAACGGCTACTCGAATGCTAAGGTGCGTGGCCCGAGATCGCTGGACAACGGAGACGAGGCAAGCGTCAAGGCATGATCGAGACCTCGAAAAAGCCTACCGAGGCGAGATTGCCCCAGGTCAGGGGCGACCGCTTCTCAGGCCGCGCCGGCGACTACTCCGTTGACTCCGTCGACGTCGCGATCAATCGGACCCACGAGTTGCTGCGCGACATCCAGGACCCGGAAGGCTGGTGGTGGGGCGAGCTCGAATCGAATCCGACCATGGAGGCCGAGTACGTCTTCCTGAGGCACATCCTGGGGATTCCGGACCCTGACCGGAACCGCAAGATCGCCAACTACATCGAGAGCAAAGAGGTCGAAGGCGGCGGCTGGAGCCTCTACTACGGCTCGCCCGCAGACCTGAGCACGACCATCGAGTGCTACACGGCGATGAAGATCGCCGGCAGAGACGTCGACTCGCCGGTCATGCGGCGGGCGCGCGAAGTGATCCTTGCAAAAGGTGGGGTGCCGAGGGCGAGGGTGTTCACGAAGATCTGGCTCGCGATGATCGGGCAGTGGGACTGGAAGGGAACGCCGTACCTGCCGCCTGAGATCATCTTCCTGCCGAAGCAGGTTCCCTTCAACATCTACTCGTTCGCCAGTTGGACGCGGGCGACCGTCGTCCCCATGACGATCATCCTCTCCGAGAATCCGACCTTCCCGCTGGCGCCGGAGCACGCAATCGACGAGCTGTACCCGGACGGAAGAGAGAACACCGACTACTCATTGCCCTCACCCAGCATGTTCAGCGCCGACTGGCTGGTTTTCGTCGGCGACCGTCTGCTGCACTCGGGAGAGAAGCTGCCGATCAAGCCGCTACGGAAGACCGCCCGGAAGCGCGTGAAAGAGTGGATCATCGATCACCAGGAACGCGACGGCAGCTGGGGCGGGATTCAGCCTCCGTGGGTCTATTCGCTGATCGCGCTCAAGGCGCTCGGTCTGGACAACGATCACCCGGTAATGCAGAAAGGGATGGCCGGGTTCGAGGGCTTCGCGATCACAGATTCCGAAGACAGCTGGCGCGTGCAGGCGTGCGTGTCTCCTGTCTGGGATACAGCGCTGGCCGTCAACGCGATGCTCGACTCAGGCGTGGCGCCTGACGATCCGGCCATCGTACGGGCCTCGGACTGGCTTCTCGCACGCCAGGTGCGGGCGCCGGGCGACTGGCAGGTTCAGCTGCCGTCGGTTGAGCCCGGCGGCTGGGCGTTCGAGTTCGACAACGACGCCTACCCGGACACAGATGACGCTGCGGAGGTGCTGCTGGCGATAGAGCGAACAAAGGTCTCGGATGAGGCGGAGAAGGCTCGCTCCCTGGAGACCGGGTTGCGCTGGGTCATGGCCATGCAGAGCAGCAACGGAGGCTGGGGATCGTTCGACAAGAACAACACCAGCAAGATCACCACCAGGCTGCCGTTCTTCGACTTCGGAGAGGTGATCGACCCACCCAGCGTGGACGTGACCGCTCACATACTGGAAGCAATGGCCGAACTGTCGGTTCCGATCAATTCGCCGGAAGTACAGAAAGCGATCAAATACGTACTGGATGAACAGGAGGAGGACGGACCGTGGTTCGGCAGGTGGGGAGTCAACTACATATACGGTACCGGATCAGTTTTACCGGGTCTTGAGGCCATAGGGTTTGACATGTCCGATATCCGTGTTCAAATAGCGGCTGATTGGGTAGAATCCCGCCAGAACGCAGATGGCGGCTGGGGCGAATCATGTGCTTCGTACGCCGACCCGGCGCTGAGGGGACGAGGTGAGAGCACGGCTTCTCAAACAGCCTGGGCTCTACTGTCGCTCATATCTGCCGGTAGGGCTGAAGGAGAGGCTGCCACAAAAGGCATTGATTACCTGCTAAGCACACAGAGACCAGATGGAGCCTGGGACGAGCCGCAGTATACTGCTACCGGCTTCCCCGGCTACGGGATTGGAGACAGGCGGTTCAAGCGCACCGTATCGGCGGAAAAGGACCTCTTGCCGGTTGAACTGCCTGCCGGATTCATGATCAAGTACCATATGTACCGCATTTACTGGCCACTACTGGCCCTGGGGAGATACAGGGACAGGGTCGGTCAACGCGCGGGCCGGAGAGGTTCCCGCACGCTGATTGCAGGGGGTAAATGAGTTTGGAGAGGGCTAACGCGGCATCGATGTCGGCTGTTGAAGCCGGCCGAATTAGCGTACTCAACGGAGCCACTCCCGGTGGCCTTGCGACCGGCAACGAGTGGAGAGTTTTCAGCAAGATCCTGTCTGTTGAAACGAAGGACGCTCCGGACTTCGTCGATATCACGGACAAGGTGCGCGACCTGGTGACTGAATCAGGCGTCTCCAACGGCCAGGTCCTTGTGCACAGCACTCACACCACCTGCTCCGTGATCATCAACGAGAACGAGCCGTTGCTCCTCACCGACATGGAGCACTTCCTCGACCGCACCGCGCCAAAGGACATGTACTACGGCCACAACGACTTCGCCATTCGCACGGTTAGCGTAAGGCCGAACGAGTGCCCGAACGGCCACTCGCACTGCCAGCACATGATCCTGGGTACAAACGAGACCGTGCCCGTTATCGACGGTCAGCCGCTGCTCGGCGAGTTCCAGCGCGTGTTCGTCGTCGAGCTCGATGAGCCGAAGCCTAGGAACATCGCGGTCCAGGTCTCCGGGCTCGCCTGAGCGGGATTCACCGGGACAGTCCAAAGCAACAGGCTCCCGGGAATTGCCGATGCAAACCTCAGCGAGCGAAACTCCTGCTCTTCCCGGTCCAACGCTTGCGTCCCCACCCGGATCGCCTGAACAGATCGCAGAGGCGTTCGATCTCTGCGAACGGCTCGCCAAGACCCACTACGAGAACTTCTCCGTCGGCACACGGTTGATTCCACGCGAGCTGCGTAAGCACTTCTACTCGGTCTACGCGTTTTGCCGGGGCGTCGACGACCTGGGTGACGAGGCGGACGGCAACCGGCTGGCGCTTCTAGACGAATGGGAAAAGCAGCTCGATCTCTGCTACAAAGGCTCCCCAACTCACCCGTATTTCATCGCCCTCAGGCAGACGATCGGACAGTTCTCGATACCGCGGGAGCCGTTTGAGAAGCTCATCGAAGCCAACAGGCGTGACCAGACCGTTCTGCGGCATCCGGACTACGAAGAGCTACTCGACTACTGCGATCACTCGGCCAATCCGGTCGGACACCTGGTGCTCTACATCTTCGGACACCGGGAGCCAGAGCTTCACTCGCTCGCGGATAGCACCTGCACCGCTTTGCAGCTGGCCAACTTCTGGCAGGACGTCGAGCGCGATTACCGGATTGGCAGAATCTACATCCCCGAGGAGGACATGAAGCGGTTCGGAGTCTCGGAGGAGACGATCCGTGAGCGCGCGGCGACGCCGGAGTTCAAGAAACTGATGCGGTTCGAGATAGACCGCACCAGGGAGCTGTTCATCGAGGGCTACGAACTGGTCCGCCACGTTAGAGGGCAGGCGCGGATCGATCTCGCCCTTTTCACGGCCGGAGGGCTGACGGTGCTCCGGGAGATCGAGAAGCTGGACTATGATGTTCTATCGAAACGGCCGGAGGTCTCGAAGTTCGCGAAGATACGGCTGCTGATATCGGCGTATGTTCGTTCAAGGCTTCGGCTTGAGCCACTTCCGGCCCGGCTCTTCAGGCCAGCCAACAGGTGAGCTCGCACACAGGGCTCACAGATTCGGAACCATCGTTTGACCGTCACGGCAGAAAAGACGCAGGCCGAGGTGGCGCAGCGCGACCTCGACGAGGCCTACGAGGCATGCGCCCAGATCACGCGTGACGCCTCGACCAACTTCTACTACGCCTTCCTCACGCTTCCGAAAGACCAGCGCCGGGCGATCTACGCGACCTACGCCTTCTGCCGACTCTGTGACGACATAGTCGACGAGCCCGATCGAGACGATCCGGCGACCGAACTGGCGCAGGTGCGCGTCAGGCTGGGCGAGGCTTACGAAGGTGACGAGTCAGGACCGATCTGGACCGCGCTTGCTGACTCACAGAGGCGGTTCGGCATCGGAAAGGACCACTACGCGGCGGTGATAGACGGCTGCGAGATGGACCTTACCCGTTCGCGGTACGAGACGTTCGACGACCTTGTCGAGTACTGCAAGAAGGTCGCCAGCGCCGTCGGCCTCGTCTGCATCGAGGTCTGCGGCTATGAGGACCAGGACGCTGTTCAGCACGCAGTCGACCTCGGCATCGCCATGCAGCTGACAAACGTGACTCGTGACGTTGCCGAGGATGCCGCCAACGGCCGAATCTATCTGCCGCAAGAGGAGCTGAGCCGCTTCGGATACACGGAGGAAGAGCTGCTCGCCGGCAAGGTGAACGGCAGCTTCCGCGAGCTGGTCAGGTTCCAGGTCAGCCGGGCTCGAGAGTACTTCGAGCGTGGGAACAGGCTGTTCCCGCTGCTGGACCGGCGATCAAGGGCATGTCCGCAGGCGATGGCCGAGGTCTACATGGGCATTCTCGACAAGATCGAAGATGCAGACTTCGATGTGATGTCCAGCCGAATCAGGCTGAGCAAGCGGACGAAGTTCACGCTTGCGGCCCGGCTCTGGCTCAGAAGCCGCCTGCGATTCCTGCCGTTCTAACCCGTTCTCGTCGAGACACCCCGGATAGGACCCCAGGCCATGAGCACTCCAGGAGCCGGACGAGTCGTCATCGTCGGTGGCGGGCTGGCCGGCCTCGCCGCAGGTGTCGCGCTCTCAGACAAAGGCTTCCCGGTAACGCTGCTCGAAAAACGGCCCTTCCTGGGAGGCCGAGCATTCTCATTCACAGATCCGGAGACCGGCGTCGAGGTGGACAACGGCCAGCACGTGTTCGTGGGCGCCTGCTCAAGCTATATGCAGTTCCTCCATGACATCGGCGCGTGGGACAACGTGCGCATGCCGGACCGGCTGGCGGCCCGGGTGATCCGCAACGGCAAGTCCGCGTGGCTCCGAGCGTCTTCGTGGATACCTGGCTCGGCGGCGAACCTTCCGGCGCTACTCGGATACGGTCATGTCTCGTGGCGCGGGAGGCTGCGGCTCCTGTACGGCATGATGAGAATCCGCTTCACGAAGCGAAGGTCAGGTGGTCCGCTGGAGGACGAGACGTTCGATAGCTGGCTGCGCAGACATGGCCAGAACGACGAAACGATCTCTCGCTTCTGGAACCTGATCGTCCTGCCCGCGCTGAATGACGACATCACGGCGGTGAGCGCTGACGCTGGCCTGATGCTATTCCAGACGGCGCTGCTCGGCGTCCCAAACAAGGCAGCTATCGGCTACCCGGTAGTCGGTCTTTCCAGGCTCGCAGGCGACGCGGCTCAGCGCTACATCGCCGACCGGGGCGGCCAGGTCCGACTTTCCGCTGATGTGGCGAAGGTCTGTGTTGACGGCGACCGTGCTTCCGGCGTCGAACTCGCTTCGGGTGAGCGGATCGACGGGGACTCCGTCGTTGTCGCTCTACCAGCGGCGGAAGCTCACGAACTGGTCGGTGACAGCACGAGCGACGGCTTCTTCACTCCTGCCGACCAGATCGAGACGGCGCCGATAGTCGGCGTCCACATCTGGTATGACCGCGAGGTGCTGGAAGACCTCTTCGTGGCGGTGCTCGAAAGCCCTCTGCAGTGGGTGTTCAACGTGACACGGATGCATGAACGGGAAGTGGACGCCGAAGATACAGGACAACACATCGCTATCTCTCTCAGCGGCGCGTGGCAGTGGAAGGACATGAGCAAGTCCGAGCTGAGAGAGATATTCGTGGGAGAGATGGCGCGAGTCTTTCCAAAAGCGTCGGAGGCGAACGTGACCCGGTTCATCACCGTAAAGATGCTGGACGCGACGTTCCGCGTGGTTCCGGGCGCTGAGAAGCACCGTCTTCCGCAGGAGACGCCGGTCGACGGCCTGTTCCTGGCGGGCGACTGGACCCGCACAGGATGGCCCTCAACCATGGAGAGCGCGGTGCGCAGCGGCAATCTCGCCGCCGATGCGGTCGCCAGGCGGCTGTCCAATGATGGCGGCTAAGGCGCATACTCTGTCGCTATGCGCGCTCTGATCCTGGCACCGTTCGCCGAACAGGCCCTCCACGACCTGAACTCAGCCGGCATCGAAACGGTCGACGAAAGCTGGCTGGAGTCCGGCGAGCTTCAAGACCCCGAACAGCTGGGCAAGAGACTCCACGAAGAGCGATTCGACGCGGTCGTCGTAGAGGCCGATTTCCTGTTCGAGGAGACGTTCGATGCCGCGCCGGGACTAAAAGTCGCCGGAATCTGCCGGTCTGCGACGAACCAGATCGACGTCGAAGCGGCAACCGAGCGGGAAGTTGTTGTTATCAACACTCCGGGCCGCAACGCCAACGCGGTTGCGGAACTGACGATCGCGCTGATGCTGGCTGCGGCGCGCAGAGTGGCAGAGGCGGATCGCTACGTGAGGGGCCGGAAGTGGGACTCGCCTACCGCTCCGTACAGCGAGCTACGCGGGACCGAGCTAGGTGGCAAGATCGTCGGGATCATCGGGCTGGGCGCGATCGGCCGCCGAGTAGCCGAGCTGTGCAACGCCTTCGGCATGAACGTACTCGGCAACGATCCCTTTGTGACACCAGCGCAGGCGAACGGCTTCAACGTGACATGGACCGAGCTCGACTTCCTGCTGGAGGCGGCCGACTTCGTGACCCTTCACGCGCCTGTCGCTGACGACGGCTCTGCCCTGCTGACCCGTGAACGCATCGGCCGTATGAAACCCGGCGCGATCCTGGTCAATACCGCCGCTGCGGAACTGGTAGACGACTCCGCCCTGGCCGAAGCCCTGGAGAGCGGCCGAATGGGCGGAGCCGGCATAGACATCTTCCCCGGCCATCCTATCGATCCGAACTACCCGCTCCTCGATATGCCGAACGTGGTTCTGACGCCTCACATCGGCGGCGCCCACTCGCTGTCATGCCCGGACTTGATCCGGGCATCCATCGAGCCAGCGGCACCATGGATTGCCGGGTCAAGCCCGGCAATGACAGCCTT
>JANQEF010000185.1 GCA_028278465.1 Dehalococcoidia bacterium
CGCGGTGGTCAACGGCACGATCAGCGGCCGGGAGAGCGACTCGGAGATCACTCTGTTCAAGAGCGTTGGCCTGGCGATCCAGGACATCTCCTGCGCCGCACTGGTGTATCAGCAGGCGGTTGAGCAGGGCGTCGGAACCGAGTTCGACTTCGCGGGTTGATGGTGGCCGATGCCGATCCCATCAGAACTTCACTACGCCACAATCACTGAACTGGCGCCGCTTGTCCGGTCTGGTGAGCTGTCTCCGGTTGAGCTGGCGAGCGCGCAGCTTGAGCGCATTGAGACGCTGAACCCGCGGCTACGGGCGTACACCACCGTCACCGCCGACCTCGCGATGGAGCAGGCGAAGCAGGCCGAGTCTGATATCGCTTCGGGACGATACAGGGGCGAGCTACACGGCATCCCGATTGCAGTGAAAGACCTCTGCTTCACGCGTGGAGTCAAGACGATGGGCGGGTCCGCGGCGTTCGCCGACAACCTCCCGGACTTCGACTCGACCGTCGTGAGCAGGCTCGCCGAGGCAGGCGCGGTGTTGCTCGGAAAGTTGACTATGACCGAGGGCGCGATGGGCGGCTACAACCCGAAGCTGCCTTACGCCGAGAACCCGTGGCGCGAATCCCACTGGGCCGGCGCGTCTTCGAGCGGCTCAGGCTCGGCGACCGCAGCCGGGCTCGCATACGCGACTCTTGGCAGCGACACAGGCGGCTCGATCCGCCATCCGGCCGCGGTGTGCGGAACCGTCGGGTTGAAGCCAACGTGGGGCCGAGTCAGCAGGTACGGCGTCATGGGCCTCGCCCCGTCACTCGACCACGTCGGGCCGCTCACGAGATCCAGCCGCGATGCCGGCCTCGTCATGCAGGCGATGTCCGGTCTCGACCCCAACGACCCGACGACGGTCCACGACGACGTGCCGGACATGGTCGCCGGCGCAGGGCAGGGCGTGCGCGGCATGCGGATCGGCCACGACGAGACCTACACGACCGAAGACGTGGAGCCGTCGTTCGCCCGGGCGGTGATCGACGGCCTCAAGGTGCTCGAAGACCTCGGTGCGGAGATCGTGGAAGTGAAGATGCCGGAGCGTCTCATCGAGTACATGGAGGCGTGGCTGGTGATCTGCGCCAGCGAGGCTGCAGCTGCTCACGCCGACACCTATCCTTCGCGGGCCGATGAGTATGGACCGTGGTTCCGCGAGTGGCTCCGGCGCGGCGCTGGCTACACGTCGACGGAATACGCAAAGGCGCACGAGTTGCGCCTGATGTGCAACGCCGAGCTTCGGAACACGATGCGCGGTATCGACCTGCTGGCCTGCCCATCGACGTCGAAGGCTGCTTACCCGGTTACAGACGACGACATGTACGGCCCGATTCCGGAAGACCGCCACCCCTCGCAAGGCAGGTTCACCGTTCCCCACGACTACGCAGGATTGCCGACGATCGCGCTGCCGGCCGGGTTAACGGATGACGGCTTGCCGGCCTCGCTGCAACTGGTCGGGCATCACCTGAGCGAGCCGCTGCTCGTGCAGGCCGGCGCGGCGTTCGAAGAGGCGACGAAGTTCCACAGCCTGCACCCGCCGCTCTAGCTCACGCCGTGATCACCTCGGGGCCGTCCTCGCCGAGGTAGATCGTGTGCTCCTTCCAGCCAACGAACGCGCCTGACACTTCGACCAGCGGCGCGTAGGCGTGCATCACGCCCTGCTTCACGAGCTCGTCGATCGTTCGCTCGACCGGTTTACGAGGCAGATCGCCGAAGTATCGAAGCGCGACCGGCAGACCGTGCCACTCATCGAGCGCCTCCATCATCGGTGCGAATAGCTTGTTGGACGGGCGTGGCGCCCGCTCGAGCCTGAATATCTCTGCGACGCCTTCATCTTCAACAAACCCGGCGCCGGTTGTTGAAAATGGCTCGACCGCGAAGATCATCCCGGTCTTGAGCTTCGGGCCGCCGTTCTGAGCATGGTTCGGTATCTGGGGAGTTGAATGCAGCTCCCAGCGGGCGAGTCCGTGGCCCGACAGGTTCACTATCGGCTCGAAGCCGGTGGCGCGGATGGCACCCTCGATAGCGGTTCCTACGGCTCCGACAGTCACGCCATCGCCGACCGTCGCTATGGCGGCATCCAGGGCGTTGGACGCCGCCCCGATCAGGGTTTTCCACCTTCCATCCGCCGACAGGTCGACCGAGACGCCGGTGTCGACCGGATAGCCGTCGATGTGTGCCCCGATGTCGATCTTTACGAGGTCGCCTTCCTCGTAGCGCGTCTCGTCCGTCGGCGAGGAGCAGTAGTGGGCGGCGATGTTGTTGCGGCTGGTCTGCGCCGGAAAAGACGGCAGAGCCCCGGCGGCGCGAATCCGCTCTTCGACGCCTTCCTGCAGGTCTCGCAGGCGCATGCCCGGCTCGATCGTCTCCGCAGCCCAGTTACGAGCATCGGACGCGATTCGACCGGCGCGGCGATAGATTTCGAGGATTTCAGGGTTCATTGCAAGGTGTGCTGGCAGCGTACGACCGCGATCTTCGGCCGCGTCCGCTCCAAGTGACGAATTCTAGGCGCATACGGCGGGCGTTGCGAGCGCGTCTGTCCCGGCTCGTCGCGGCGATATACTCCGCACCCGCACACCGCATTTCCAGAACAGGAGCGTTCGCTTGCCAGTCAATCGTATCTTCGCGGCCAACAGAGAAGGGCGTAAAGCCCACTTCCTGCAGATGCACTTTCCGTCGACAGAGCTGGTGGAGCTTGCTTACCTGGCGGGCATGGACGGTGTCGACCTCGACGGTGAGCAGGGGCACTTCGATCTGTCTGAGATCGACGAGATATGCCGGGTTGCGAATGCTGCCGGCATGACAGTGACCGCCCGCGTGCCGTCGGTGGATCCGGTGCCGATCAAGCAGTACCTGGCCCGCGGAGTGCAGGGCATCCAGGGTCCGGGAGTCGAGACCGGTGAGCAGGCTCGGATACTCTCCGACTCCTGCTACTACGCTCCGGCAGGCAAGCGGTCATGGGGACCTGGCAGAGGTCACTACTACGACCATCAGCCGACGATGAAGGACCGGTTCGGCGGGAACGCCGGCTATATCGCCGACGCGAACGAAAACATCTTCGTGATCGCTCAGCTCGAGAGCCAGGCGAGCATCGACAACCTGGACGACATCGTCGCCGTATCGGGAATCCACTGCATCACGTTCGGCCAGAACGATATGGCTTCATCGCTTGGAGTTCCGGGGGAGCCCGCGCACGAGAAAGTCAATGCCGCCCACGCCGAACTGGAAAAGCGTGCTCGTGCCGCTGGAAAGCACCTGCTTTCGGACCGAGTGAGCTACGTGAGGGCGACCGTCGCCATGCTCGATGCGATGCGGAAACACCTGTCAGAGCACAGGGACGATCCGGTCGGCCAGATCAACTGAGCGCGGCGGGCAAAAATGGTCCGGCCGATGAGATTCGGCCGACCCGCGTTAGAGACGACTGAGAAGCGGTCGGGGGCAGGCGTGAGATCAGGAGTTTCGCTGTTGCTTCGAGCTCACCGAGCGAGACTCGATAGCGAGGCCTTGGACCGACTCTATGAAGTGGCGACCTGCGGTCAGTGCTCTTTTGATGAAGTTGATCATGGCTGTTGTGTGTCTGGAGGCTGGGAGTGAAGGCAACAAAAAACCCTCGGCGCATTCGCAGAGGGTTGGCGTTAAAGAACCTGGGCCGAATTTGCTGTCAACAACAGCACGCGCTGGCGCCACCCTCTGCGGGAGTACAGAGGCAACAGATACAGGCGCAGCTTGTGAAGCGCTGATCGAACATCGGCATAACAATACATCTGATGCCGAAGAGATGCAATTGGATGTTGTCCTTGACGCCGACCCAAACGTCGCGAATCCCGCGCCCGTTCAGGTGATCGACCAGACGCTAGCCGCGTTTTCGCAGAGAGTCGCCGCCTCGTTTGGGCCGGCGTCGCGGCTTTTCCTGTAGTCGTCGATGGCCCGCCGCTGGCTCACCAGCGGGAAGTCGCTGCCGAACAGGATGCGGTCCTTGCCGGCCGCGGTGGCGCAGACATCGAACATCTCGGGCGAGTACAGCAGCGGCGCGGCCGCCGAGTCGAAGTAGACGTTCTGCAGGTCTCGACGCACCTCTTTCATAAGCGAGTAGACGGGAAGCCCGCCGCCGAAGTGCGCGAAGACGATCACGTTCTGAGGAAATGCCTGTGCCAGCGCTAGAGAGTACTCCGGCGTGACGGTGCCTTTGCCGGGATAGCTGTGACCTACCGGCTCGGAGGCATGGATGAGAACCGGCATGCCCATCTCTCTTGCAGCGCCGAAGAACGGGGCGAGGGTGGCGAAGTCGGCGTCGAGGAAGTTCTGCGTGTCGGGATGCAGCTCGCCGATTCCCTTCGCCCCTGCCTCGTGGCACCGCTCGATCTCCTTGACCGCATCCTGCCCCCAGATCGGGTTCACGCTGCAGAGCGGAACAAGTCGGCCGCCGCTCGCGGGCGCCGATTCGAGCAGGTAGTCGTTGGCGAGTTGAGCGGTTTCGAGGTCAGTCCAGCCATAGCCGGCGATCACCGACCTGGAAACGCCGCTGCCGTCCATCTCGGCAATCAGCGTTTCAGCGGAAACAGATTTGGCTTTCGGCGACGAAAACATCGCCCGGAAGGTGGCGTCGCGCTCGATGCGCCGCTCTTTGTCGAGTCGAAACTCGTCGGGCAGAACGTGGGTGTGGCTGTCGACTATCAATTACCGGGTTGATTGCATGTACGAAAGGGTGGTTACCCACCACTGGAAACCCGTCCATTGTTGCACGCCCGCTGGCTATACTCGAATTGAACTGATCTGAAAGACAACTGCTCCCGGGACGGGAACGTACACCAGCAAAATGGCAACTCAACAGATAAAAGAGTCCGAGATTGTTCTGACCAAGCCGGACATTCCGCATGCCGAACCCAAGCTCGGGAAGGTGGCGGTTCTCTACACCACGCCGGAAACCGTCGTTCAGGACTATGCCCGGCTGCTCGACCTTGCAGAGATCGATTCGGCGCTCATACCGGACCGCCCGAACATGCTGAAGGTCAACATCTCGTGGCAGCACTATTACCCTGCGTGCTCCTCCGCTCCGTGGCAGATCGAGGGCGTCGCGAAGAAGATGCAGGCGAACGGCCTCACCGACATCACGGCGGCCCACAACGGCACGGTTGTGGTCGACCCGATCGAGGGACGGGACAAGAACAAGCAGGGCGTCGTAGAAGACGCGCTTGGCCTCAAACACACCGTCCTGGACATGCCGCCGGTGAAGTGGGTGCGATACCAGCCCACGGCGAAGATGGTGGCGCTGGACGATATTTACAAAGACGGCCTCTACGTCCCGGAGCCTCTCGTCGGCACCAACATCGTTCATCTTCCCACGGTGAAGACCCACGTCTTCACGACCATGACCGGCGCAATGAAGAACGCTTTCGGCGGGCTGCTCCACAGGTATCGCCACTGGACCCACGCCAAGATCCACGAGACGCTGGTCGACCTTCTGCAGATTCAGAAGGAGATCCACTCCGGCATCTTCGCGGTGATGGACGGCACCTTTGCCGGTGACGGTCCAGGCCCGCGGGCGATGCGCATCCACCAGAAGAACATCATCCTGGCGAGCGCGGACCAGGTGGCTATCGATGCCGTCGCCGCGAAGTTGATGGGCTTCGACCCGATGAAGCTCACGAAGATCCGGCTGGCTCACGAGATGGGACTTGGCGTCGGCGATCCACGAGAGATCGAGTACGTCGGCGACGACGTGGCTGACGTCAACTGGAACTTCGCCTCGAACGAGAACACCTTCGCCTCACGTGGGCAGAAGCTGATCTACTGGGGTCCGCTGAAGCCGCTTGAAGGCCTGCTCCTACGCTCTCCGCTCGTTCCGTGGGCGATCTGGGCTTCGAACGCCTATCACAACGACTTCTGGCTCAGGTTCGTGGGCCGGAAGCGTGTGCGCGAGGCGATGAAGACGCCCTGGGGCAAGCTGTTCCAGAGCTATTAGCTCCACTTTCAAGCACTCGAATTCGCAGTAAACGACTGCAAATATGTGCGATTCGTGACGCAGGCGCGCCATTTTCCGGGTGTATGCTTACGTCATTGGTCCGTGTCTGCCATTCATCGTCTTCGTTCCCCGGACAGCGATCTGGTTGCGAAAGTTCTTGCGTGGGCGACCGGAAGTAAGCTAGCTGTTCGAGGAGAACACGTTGAATATCTTTGTGGGTAACCTGTCCTTCAACACCACGACGGAAGGACTTGAAGCCGCATTTTCCAAGTTCGGTTCCGTTGACTCCGCCCAGGTGATCATGGACCGCCAGACGGGACGATCACGAGGGTTTGGTTTCGTTGAGATGCCTGACGACTCCGAGGCGCAGGCCGCTATCTCGGCGATGAACGGAGCAGACCTCGATGGACGGCCCCTGACCGTCAACGAGGCTCGGCCGAGGCCGCCGCGCAACGACCGCCGCTGGTAGGTCTACGTTAGACAGGCGAATTAGAGAACGGCTTTCGGTATTGCACCGGAGGCCGTTTTCGCGTCCTGAAGGGATCGGGAGATCGGGCAATTGGCGGTTGCTGGTGTGGAGCAGCCTGCGGTGAGGTTGGCCTCGGTGAGGAAGCTGACGGCTCGCCGATTCCGAAGTTGAAGCTGGCCGCGCCTAAACTGTCTCGGTTTGGCTGCCACTGAATGGACCGAGGTTTCGTTGTCTTCTTCCGCTCAGTCGACCGGCGGCGATCTGCTGCAGGCTTACGTTCACAAGACGGTCGCTCTTCGAAAGAGGGACGCAAACCTCGAATTCCTCACGTCTCAGAGCCTGTTCAGTTCCAACGCCATCGACGTCGGCACCAACCTGCTGATCCGAGCGATCGGCAAATACGCGAAACGGAAATTCGCGACCTGCCTTGACCTTGGCTGTGGGTACGGACCACTCGGGATCTACCTTGCCACCTCCGGGATTGCGGCAAGCGTCGAGATGGTGGACCGGGACGCGCTCGCGGTGGAGTTTGCAGCGGTCAACGCGGACGAGAACGGAGTGACGAGCGCCAGCGCGCGCGCAAGCCTCGGGCTCGATGATGTCGCCAGTGATTCTTATGACCTGATCGTTTCGAACTTGCCAGGCAAGGCAGGATCGGACGTCCTGCGGCACCTGTTGCGTGCCGCTTGCAGGCGTCTTGGCGATGGCGGCCAGTTCTGGGGCGTCATCGTCGAGCCGCTATGGCTGGAAGTTGCAGAGACATACAGCAGCCTTGACCTCGATACGCTCGGCGTAGAGCAAGGATCGCGGCACGTGGCGTTCGGGTTCGCCCGCACACGCGAAGAAACGGATGAGCCGAGAAGCCACTCGATCAGAGATGTCTACGGGAGAGGCAGCGTCGACTTCACGGTTGACGGAAGGTCGTATGTCGTGGAGACCAGCCGCGGCCTGCCTGAGTTCGACGGCCTGAGCTACTCGACGCAACTCCTGCTGGAGCACCTCTCCACTCTTCGCAACAGACGCTGGCGCAACGTGGTCGCGCTCAATGTCGGCCAGGGCTACGTACCGCTCGCGCTGAGAGCCTCAGGTATGGCAGGGTCGATTCGCATGGTAGACCGCGACCTCCTCGCCCTCAGGACCGCCGAACTGAATCTCCGTACCAACAGACTCAGCAGCGACGGTGACCAGCTTCATCACCAGGTCGGCTGGCTGCCGCCCGAGCCCGCATCAGCGAGCGTAGACCTCGTCGTCGGCGCACTCCGCGGTGACGAACCGCGCGCTGCTATCGAGTTGGAGACGGAGGCGACGTTTAACCAGCTTCCCGCAGGCGGTGTCGCCGTCATAGCCGGAGAATCTACGCCTGTAACCCGCATGCTGAAGTCGATCGAGGACCGAAAAGATGTTCAGCTACTTGATCGATCCAGGTACCGCGGGCAAAGCGTCATGTCGCTTCAGAAGCGCGGCTAACACGGCCGGTCAGGCCCCCGAGTGGCCGCCGTTGCCATTTCCGGCCGGGCCGAACTCGTTGTTGGCGTAGACCCCGAGATCCCGGCCCTGGTGAACGTGGACGACGAAGTCGTCTCGCTGTACGCCGACCGCGTCGATGATGTCCTCGTCGACGATCGTCACCAGCTCCTGGATCCCCTCCTGCGTCACGCTCTCATCGACGATCAGCGTGCCGTGGACCATGCCGTGAGCGAAGTGCAGGTCGAGCCTGCCGACGGGCTTGCCATCTTCGAGAATGGCGTAGCACTCCGACTGCTGAGTGCGGACCTCTCGCTCGAAGTAGAAGGTTGGCATCGGGGCTCCGAATTCCGGGTTTGCTGGCTGAGCGGGGCATTATGCCTGAGCACGCCACATCTGGCGATCTGGTCTACTCGCCGCGGCGGTTCGACATGGTCTGCGCGGTCAGGTCGAACAGCGTTTCGTGGCCGCCGAAGTGCCGCTCAAGCTCGTTGACCATCTCCTCGAAGAAACGCGTGCGAGAGCGCTCGGTCGTACCGGCGATGTGGGGCGTGAGAAAGACGTTCGGCATGGCGCGGACAGGCGAATCGACCGGGATCGGCTCGGGGTCGAAAACGTCGAGGCAGGCGACGATGTCACCGCCTGCCAGCCGTTCGACCAGGGCATCTGTCTGGACGACGGCGCCGCGGGAGACGTTCACAAAAACGGCGCCCGGCCGAAGCAGTCCGAACTCTCGCACACCCAGCATGCCTTTCGTCCCGGGTGTGATCGGCACCAGGCAGACAACGACGTCGGCCTGCGACATGACGCTGTCGAGCGAGGTCAGGGTGAAGCCGTACGCGTAGGCGAGGTCGCGGCTGATGTACGGGTCGTAGACGAGGTTTCTCGTGCGAAACGGCTCGAGGAACTCGATGAGACGCCTGGCGATGTATCCGCCGCCGATCAGCCCGACCGTCTTTCCCGTCAGCTCCTCGTTCATCGCGAACTCAGGAGCGGTTTGGCGCTGCTCTTCGGTTCCCCAGCGCTGACCGGCGATTAGCTTCCTGAAGTGAGCTCCGGCGTTCCGGAGACCGATCAGCATCATCGCCAGAGCCCACTCGGAGACCGGGTAGGAGGAGCCGTGGGTAGTGTCGACAGCCTTCACGCCCCGTTGGCGTGCTGCCTCGACGTCGATGCGCTGGGCGAAGCGGTCGCCTTCCAGCTCGCCGACCAGGGTCAGCCTCCGGGCGGATGAAAGTAGCTCAGCGGTGACGCGCGGAGAGCCGTGGCAAACGATAAGAGCGTCGAGACCTCGCGCGAACTCGGCGAACTGTTCCTGCACCTGAGGCGCCGAATTCGGAAACTCATCCCAGCTCGTCGCCTCGTTGAAATCCTGCCAGCGGAACTCGGCGAACCGTTCCAGCCGCGCCAGGTCTGCGGAGTCGACATAGTTCTCACGGACATGCGCGGTCGATGCGAGTCCAACTACGGGGCGTGAGTTCGTCAAGTATCTCCTGTCTGTTTTCGGTGCCGCCGTGCCCGAGCTTTCAGCGGCCCAGCATGCCAGTCGATCAGCGCGTTTGCCGCCCCACGCCGCACACCCGAACACGGAGCAGCCGCTTCAGGCGGCAGCACGGTCCGTCCTCACTACGGTGCTACTATGCGGATCGCCGCCGACCTGGAAACTCCAACCGAACCATACCTCGAAACGAGATCGCCATGAGCTTCTTCAAGTCCCGCCGGTCCGCCGTCCTCGCCCGCAACGGGGCGGTCGCAACCAGCCAGCCGCTTGCTGCGCAGGCCGGGTTGCGGGTGCTCCTAGACGGGGGGAACGCGGTCGACGCGGCTGTTGCCGCCGCCGCAGCGCTGAACGTAGTCGAACCCGGCTCGACCGGTATTGGCGGCGACATGTTCGCGTTGATCTGGGACTCGAAGGAGCGGAAGGTCGTCGCCCTGAACGGGTCGGGCAGACAGGCGGCGGCAGCCAACGTGGACGACGTGAAGAGTGCGGGCTTCGACTCGATACCGAACGACGGCCCCGGGTCATGGTTTGCCGTGAGCGTTCCCGGAACCGTTGACGGCTGGCACACGGCGCTTGAGCACTATGGCAGGATGTCGTTCCGCGAGGTGCTTGCGCCGGCGATCGACTACGCCATCAACGGCTATGGCGTGTCCGACATCATCGCCAATGGCTGGACCAACAGCAGGGAGAAGCTCAGCTTCCAGCCGTCTGGCGTCGAGATGATGCCGGTGGGAGGCCGCCCGCCGGTGAAGGGCGAGTTCGTGCAGTTACCGGAGCTTGGCCGCAGCCTGCAGGCGATCTCCGAGGGCGGCCGCGATGCCTTCTACACCGGAGAGATCGCCAGGAAGATTGCCGACTTCGTCCAGGGACTCGGCGGCTGGCTGACGGAGAAGGACCTTGCTGAGCACCACTCGGACTGGGATGAGGCGATCTCGGCGGACTATCGCGGTGTGAAGGTGTGGGAGTGTCCGCCGAACGGGCAGGGCATCGCGGCGCTGATCGCGCTGAACATCGCCAAAGGGTTCGATATCGCAGCAATGGGGCCGCAATCGCCTGACCGCTACCACTACCTGATCGAGTCGATGAGGCGCGGGTACGCGGACGCTCTGCAGTACGTTGCCGATCCTCGTGTGGTCGAAGTGCCGATCGGACCGCTGCTGTCTGACGAATACGCCGACCGTCGGCGTGCGGCAATCAGCGGCGAGCGCGCAGACCAAGTCG
>JANQEF010000192.1 GCA_028278465.1 Dehalococcoidia bacterium
ATTACCGTTCCGGTGTGGTCTTCGTCATCGACACCACCACTTCGATGGGCCCCTACATCAAGTTGACGCGAGAAGCGATGCGGCGGATCTATCGTCGCATCGAGGGCAGCCGAGCATCGGGCCGAGTCGGTTTCGGGATCATCGGCTACCGCGACGACACCCGTGTGGTCCCGGCTCTGGAGTACGTGACGCGGGTCTTCACCGACCTGCCGGAGGGCCTCCGAGGGGCGGGGTTCTTCGACGGGATCTCTCGCGTCAGCGCTGCACAGGTGTCCAGCAAGGGCTTCAACGAAGACGCCTACGCCGGCGTGTTCGCCGCGCTCAAGGACATCCGGTGGGATGGTTTCGACGGGCGTTTCGTCGTCCTGATCACCGATGCCGGGCCGCGGGCCAGCAAGGACGCGCTGGCCACGACCGCTTGGGGAGCCGATGCGTTGCGGCTGCTGGCCCAGGAGAAGCGACAACCGACGGCGATCTACGCGCTTCACCTGAAGACGCCGGAGGGCCAGCGTTACGACAACCACGACTACGCCGAAGGGCAGTATCGGGAGCTGACGCGCTGGACCAATGTTGGCAGCCTCTACTTTCCGGTCGACGCAGGATCCGTCGTCGACTTCGAGCGGCAGGTCGATGCGCTGGCGACCGAGATCGTCGACCAGATCCTGGAGTCTGCCGAAGGCCATCTGGCGGGCCGGGACCGAGCGCACGGAAGCTCGGCCGCGACGGATGACGCGGGCGTGGCGTCCTGGCCACCGTCCACCGCGAGCGTGGAGGCGATTCGCGAAAAGACGGCTCAGGTCGGCCGCGCAATGCAGCTGGCCTATCTGGGCCGGGTTGCGGGAACCGAGGCGCCGGATGTGTTCGAGGCATGGGTGGCCGACCGTGATTTCGTCGAGCCGGCTCAGAAGGTGTTGGACGTTCGTGTCCTGATCACGAAAACGCAGCTCAGCAACCTTTGGGAGACGCTGAGGAAGATCCACCTGACCGCCGAGCGGACGCGGGTCACGCCCGAGGCCTTCTTCGAACAGCTGCAAGCGGTTGCGGCGACGTTGACCCGCGAGCCGGAGGCGCTGTCGGCGACTCAAGTCCGGCGGCTGGCCGATGTCGGGCTTATCAGCGAGTACCTGGAAGGTTTGCCCTATCAAAGCAAGGTCATGGAGATCACTCGGGAGAACTGGGAGACGATGACCTTCGGACAGCAGCGTGAGTTCCTCGACGAGCTGGAGGAAAAGATGCGGCTATACCAGGATTGGTATGGAAACGCCGATCTCTGGGTGTCCCTCCAGCCGAGCGATCGACCCGGCGAGGTCGTCTATCCGATCTCGATCGACGCTCTGCCGTGAGCGAGGGCTCCCGAACCGTGGTCGCGATGACGGGCGTTGTCAAAAGCAGGCCCGGCGGCGCGACCGGCTTCGAACTGTACGTCCCGGAACTAACCATTCACGAAGGCGCGCTCATGGCGCTGTGCAGCGTCAGCGGCAGCGGCAAGAGCACACTCCTGGACATGGTCGCCGGTGCTCTGCGGCCGGATCGCGCGGAGCGGTTCGTTTTCACTCAGCGGGACGGGCGCTTCCTCAACGTTCTTAGCCTGTGGGAGCGTCGGGATAACGGCGGCCTCGCCCGGTTTCGCCGGGAGGAACTCGGCTATGTC
>JANQEF010000216.1 GCA_028278465.1 Dehalococcoidia bacterium
GTACTCCTCGTCCCAGTCGATGGAGTAGCCCATGCGGTAGAACAGGTCCTTGAAAGCCTGCTCGTCCTCTTCGGTCACGAAGTGACACATGCGCGTGAAGTCTTCCCGTGCGATCGGCAGCGGGTCCTTCATTCGCTCTTTATGCGGACGCAGCGAGTCGAGCACGGCACGCGTCTTGTTGATTCCCTGCGCAGCGGCAAGCTCAGGCTCGACTGGATGCTCCGGATCGCAGCGCACGCCGAAGAAGTTCTGAACACGACGCTCAGTCGGCAGGCCGTTGTCGTCCCATCCCATCGGGTAGACGACGTTCCAGCCTGTCATGCGCCTGAAGCGGGCGATGATGTCCTGGTGCGTGTAGGAGAAGATGTGGCCGGGGTGCAGTGAGCCGGACGCTGTGGGCGGCGGCGAGTCGATGACATAGTTGCGCTCGCGGGGCTGCGAGTGGTCGTGGCCGTGGATGCCGAGTTCGTCCCAGCGCGTGCGCCAGTGCGCTTCACGCTCTTTGACGTCGAAGCGCTTCGGCAGCTCGCCGAATTCGATCGACCTGACCTGTTCCTTGCTGATCGTCATGGCTCTTCTCTATGTGCGTGGACCGCGTTGGTGTTGCGTCGATCCGGTGCGACCGGAGTTTTCGGCAACAAAAAAACCCGCCCTGCAAAAGGACGGGTTGACCGCGGTACCACCTTTTTTGTTTCCTGGAGGAGATCGCCGCTAACTGTTGTTCTGTCCCTGCCCTGAGCGAAGCCGAACGGGTTGATTCAGAATCTTTGCAGCGTTCTCCCGGTCGGCGAGTCAGATTCCTCGCTGACGCTCGGAATGACAAGCTCTCCAGAAAACCTCTCTGCGCCGTAACGTGGCTCACGTCCCGGCTTAGTGACTGGTGATCCCAGCGTTCAGCCGGACCGCTCAGGGGCGACTTCCCGGTCCCGTGGCCAGCGGCTTGCACCAACCGCCGCCTCTCTCAGGGCCCGTCAGACCGGTACTGCTCCCCATCGCAGCGTTTGCGATATTCGTACCTTCCCGACGCTACCACGGGCGAGTTTGAGGGTCAATCAGGCGTGCGGCGCAGGCTAATGGCGATTTCGTTCAGGGCTGTGGGGCCGGAAAGGTGCCTACGACGAGTACTCGGAACCGGCCGCCAGCGATGCCTCGATCGTCTCGACCAGCTTCTGCTCAAACTCGTCGTCCAGCGCCCTCACCTTCACGTGCCGCAGCCGCTTGCCGGTTCCATCGACGATGCCGTGCCGGTCCTCGAACTGCGCGCCGTTGTAGAAGCCAAGGTGCACATAGTCGGACTGGTCCGCGAGATACGACAGCATCTGCCCGCCGACCGAGTACGCAGGATTGCCCCACTTGAGCGCCACCGAAAAGTCCGGCTCGACGCGCACGAGCAGGTTGTGCAGCTCCGTAAGCAGATCACGGTGCTCCGGCCGGACCTTCTCCAGCCAACCCTGCACAACCTCTGGAAGCTGATCGGTCATCGCGGCTCCAGGCGGCCAGGCCTAATGCCGGGTTCCCGCGCCGTTCGTTCCGTTGGTGGCACCTGTCGCCGCCGGCTGCTCTCCGCCTTGTCCCTGCTCTTCCTTCCACTTCCGGTACAGGGCAAACGTCTCATCGTCAGGCGGGTAGTACTTGCCCGGCGAGAGATTCTCCTCGTCCAGCCGGCGCCTGATCCACTCCTCCAGGTCGTCGTACTCAATCGCCTTCTGCGCGATGTCAGCCGCCACCTTCAGCGGGATCACCACAACGCCGTCGTCATCCGCCACGATGTAGTCGCCGGGCCGGATCAGGATGCCGTCGACCGTGACTGAGTCGTTCGTCGAGTACGGCGTGCCGACTCGCGTGCCCAGGTTCGACGTCTTGTCGTAACCCCAGATGCCGACGCCGTAGTCCTTGACCGTGTGCATGTCTCGGATGCCGCCGTCTGTGATCAGCCCTTCGACGCTCCGCTGCTTCAGCCGCAGGAACTTGATGTCGCCGCCGATCGAAAGCAGCTTGTTGCGCATCGCTTCCATCACGATCACGTCGCCCGGACCGGCGATCTCGAAAGCGGCGTACTCCGGAGACTCCTCGCCGCCCGGCTTTTCGACGTCGGCGTCAGGCCGCGCCGGCACAAAGCGGACGGTGACCGCTCGGCCGACCAGCCGCAGGCCGGGGTTCATGGTCTTCAGGTTCGGCATGTAGGTGTAGCGGGCGTCGTACCCGTTGCGGGCCAGGACGTCGACGACGGCGGTGGTGTTGACCTTGCGGAGTGCGACGCGGGTGGCTTCGTCGAGCACGTGGTCGGGTGTTGGCTGGATGATCGCCAATGGTCTTCTCCCTGGAGCCGGCTAAGCAGGGTCGCCTGGACCGTGTCGGCTGAGCCGGATTTGATGGCGCGCAGGTTTGCCGGGTGGAGAGTTGGATGCGCGCAGTCGTTCTGCGATTGGTTGTTGGTACTGAAGGCCGATTCTACCGCGGGAGAAGGAGAGGGGAAGGTGAGGGTCGATCCTCCCTCCCAGCTTCGGGTGCCCGCTTGCGGGCGCGAGTTAGAGGGAGGGTCGTTGGTTCTGGTAGGGGCGCTGCTCGCCGCGCACGGTGACGCCGGAGGCGGCACGTTCTGCCATCCTGAGCCTGTCGAAGGAGTGGCGTGACCTTGTCATCTCGACCGAAGGGAGAGATCTGACTGGTCAATGTGTGACCACTTCTCCCTCATCCTGCACCTTCTCCCGCTGGGAGAAGGAAGAACGCCATCCTGAGATAGCCTGCCCTGAGCGAAGCCGAAGGGAAGCGGTGCGCTGTGTTCCCTGAGCGAAGTCGAAGGGTCTCTCGTGTGCTCAACTGATCTTGTCAGGACCGGTCTCTCCACAGAGATCCTTCGACTTCGCTGCGCTTCGCTCAGGAAACACGGCTGTCCCGATTTTCGCCGGGACCGGGCGCGGCAAGCAGCGCCCCTACCAAGTCTGTCATTCCGGACTTGATCCGGAATCTGTCCGGCGACCGAACACAGACGGTCAGATCCCTCGACCCGCAAGCGGGCACCCCGCGGTCGGGATGACAACAACGCTTGCTGCTATTCCAGTGGAAAGTCCAGGTGGGTCGCCCCACAGCCCCGGGTCCCTCGTTCTAACTCGGGACGAAGGGCTTCTCCCTCCCTCACAGTGAGCGGGAACTCACTCCACGCCCCGCTCCGCGAAGCGCTGGATAATCAGCGCCGCCTGCTTTGCGCCCAGCAGGAAATCCTCCACCGTGATGTTCTCGTTCGGCGCGTGGATGTTGTGCGCCGGGTGATCGATGCCAGACGTCGCAATCGGCATGCCGATATCGTGGCCGAAGTCGTACATCGGCCCCGTGCCCGCCATATTCGGCGTCATCACAGGCTTCCGGCCGTAGATCTCCTCCGCCGTCTCCGCCACCAGCCGCACCCACGGAGCATCCATCGCCGTGCGATACGGGTTCACGCCGCCGATCATCGTCATCTCGATGTCCGAGAAGCCACGCCGGTCCAGGTGCCGACGCAGCTTCTCGAAGATGTCGCCCGGCCGCATCTCCGGCACCAGCCGGAAGTCCAGCTTCGCGCTCGCAGCGGCAGGTAAAACCGTCTTGAAGCCCTCGCCCTGGTAGCCCGAAGTCAGCCCGGCGATGTTCGCCGTCGGCGTCAGGTACAGCTTCCTGCGCAGCGACTCGCCCTCGACCTCGTTCACGAACTCGCCGACGCCGTAGATCGACCGCAGCTCCTCCGTCTCATCGGGCAGCGCCGAGATCGCCGCCTCCTCGCTCTCGCTCAATGGCGTGATGTCGTCGTAGAAACCATCGATCAGCACGCGATCGTCGTCGCCCTTGACCGTCTTCAGCGCGTCCAGCAGTCGCCAGGCCGCAGACGGCAGAACGGTGGCCAGCGAAGAGTGCGCATCGACCGAAAGGCGGCTGATGCTCAGCTCTACCGTCAGCACGCCCTTGAGCCCCAGGTACATGAACGGGTCGTTCGATGCGTTGCGGCCGCCGCCCTCCCAGATGCAGGCGTCTGCGGCGAAGTCCTGCCCTCGCTGGGCGACAAGGTCCGGCAGGTTGATCGAGCCCGACTCCTCCTCGCCCTCGGCGAAGAACTTCAGCCTGCATGGGAGCCCGCCGCGTACCTCGTTGAAGGCCCTGATGGCGGCGATGCGGGCGATGATGTTGCCCTTGTCGTCAGACATGCCGCGGCCGTACAGCCGGTCGCCGCGCCGCTCCGGCTTGAACGGGTCCGACTCCCACAGCTCGATCGGGTCGGTCGGCTGCACGTCGTAGTGCGTGTAGAACAGCAGCGTGCGGTCGTCGCGCTCGCCGCCTGCGACGCCGTACACAGACGGCAGACCATCATTCGGCACGGGAACGATCTCGGTCTCCAGCCCGACCGACTCGAAGATCTCTTTCACCAGCCCGGGAGCTTTATCGAAGCCCACACGCTGCGCCGAGACCGACGGCTGCGACACGAGCCGGAACAGCGTCTCGATGTGCTCGTCGATGTGGTCTTCGATGTGCTGGTAGATGTCATGCATCAGGTTGCTCGCTCTCTCTGTCGCCGGACGCTAGAAGAGGTCCTCGCCGGGAAGCTCGGATGCTTGCTTGATCCAGCTCGCCAGCTGCTCTTCATCAAGCTGGTCGTCTTCGAATATGTGGAAGTAGCGCACCTGCTCGTGCTTCGACTCAACAGGCGGCAAAGGGCGCAGCGCGCCGCCGTTCAAGAAGGTCACCTTGATGTACTTCGTGAAGCAGTTGTAGCCAAGAAACCAGCCGCGTCCTTCGATGCCGTAGAACGGCGTGTTCCACCGCACCGCCTTTCGCACCTTCGGCACGGCGCGCATCACGAGTTCATCAAGCCGACGCCCGACATCGCTTTTCCATCCAGGCATCGCAGCTATGTACGCCTGCACCGGCGCGTCGCCGTCGGCCTTCGCGATCTGCGGGTTGCCGCCTGTGAGAAGCCGCGGCTTGTCAGAAGCCTGCTCGGCGGCGGTGTCTTGGTCGGCTCTCGGCGGCTTCCTGTCTGATCTCGCCACTCTCTTGTCACTCTCCTGCAGACCTGGCTTTGTCGGTGCGAAGGGAGCTTACCGCCCGCAGCCACCACACACAAAAACGGCGCAGCTTCCCACAGATTCCCGGCCAAAAACTGAGAAGGAATCGAACTAACGCTGTGATATACTTCGGCCTCGGACTCGACCATCTTTTTCAACGACGCGGGCGTATCCCGCGTCTTGTTGTGTCGGTCGAATCTGCGAACAAACACACTGGACCGGGACGCAACCGATAAGACGCGGACCGGACGCAGGGGCAAAAAGTTGACAACAGCTGAGACTCCGGAGACGGCTGCTCCCGAAGCGGAACAGCAGCAGAACGGAACTCAGAGGCCTCTAGACCTGCGAACGCTTTTCGACGCTGGGGTTCACTTCGGTCACCCTTCTAAGCGCTGGAACCCGAAGATGGAGCGATTCATCTTCGCCAAGCGAGCACGGTCACACATCTTCGATCTTGCAAAGACCGTTGAGGCCACTGAGAAAGCCAAGAAGTACCTGTCGGACGCCACCGCAAACGGCGCGCAGGTGCTGATGGTGGGCACCAAGAAGCAGGCGCAGGAAGCGGTGCAGGTGCACGCGCTGCGCAGCGGCGCCTGGTACATAAACCAGCGCTGGCTAGGCGGCATGCTCACCAACTTCCAGACGATCCAGAAGCGCATCGAGCGGCTGGTGTACCTGGAGGACGCGCTGGCGAAGGGCACCGTCGAGACGCAGACGAAGCGCGAGTCGCTGCGGCTGCAGACCGAGGTGAACCGCCTGAACAAGTTCTTCGGCGGCATCAAGGAGATGGACAAGCTCCCGGACATCCTGTTCATCGTCGACACCGAGAAGGAAGGCATCGCTGTACGCGAGGCGAGGCGGCTCGGGATCCCGATCGTTGCGATCATCGACACGAACAGCGACCCGGACGATGTCGACTACATCATCCCCGGAAACGACGACGCCGTGCGATCGGTCGAGTTGCTGACAGCGCATATCGCCGACGCCATTGTCGAGGGCCGCGAGCTGCACCGCGTGAGACGCGAGGAGCGGCTGGCCGCTGAGGCGGAGCTGGAGGCGCAGGAGGCTGCCGCGAGGGCGGCTGCTCAGGCGCAGGCTGCCGAAAGAGCGGCCGCAGCGCAGGCTGAGAAGGCCAGGAAGGACGCCGAGGAGGCAGCGAAGGCAGAAGCTGAGCCAAAGGCCGAAGAGACCAAGGACGAGGCAGCAGCCGAGACCGCTCCTGCCGAAGCGAAGGCAGAAGCAGCTCCGGCGGAGGCAGAGGCCAAGCCGGACGAGAAGCCTGCCGAAGCTGAGGCAAAGGCTGAACCCGCGGCAGAAGAGGCGAAGGCCGAAGCCGCGTCGGAACCGAAGGCCGAGGAGAAGGCTCCGGAGCCAGAGGCGACAGCGGAGCCTGCGCAGGCCGAAACCGAGCCAGAGCCGGAGGCCGAAGACGCCAAGGCCGAAGAGCCTGAAGCTGAGGCGAAGGCCGAACCCGAGCCGGAGCCGGAACCAGCGAAGAAGCCGGCGGCAAAGAAACCCGCCGCTAAGAAGACAGCGGCCAAGCCGAAGGCGACCGCCAAGACCGCAGCCGCCAAGAGCACTGCGAAGAAGCCGGCGGCCAAGAAGACAACGGCAAAGAAGTCGGCGACCTCCAGTAAGACGAAGACTTCAACCGCCAGGTCGTCCAAGGCCACCGCGAAGAAAGACGACAAGCCGGCGGCTAGCAAGTCCAAAGCGAAGACGACAGCCGCCAAGTCCGACAAGCCTGCCAAAGAGGAGAAAGCCGAAGCTGAGAAGTCGTAACAACCAGGCCTGAGCGGCGCTCACATCGCCACTCGACCCGAAACACACTTCTCACAACAGGCAACCTGGAATCAGCCGAAAAATGACAAAGGAAATCTCTACAGCGATGATCCGCGAGCTGCGGGACAAGACCGGCGCCGGGATCATGGACGCCAAGCGTGCGCTCGAGCAGGCTGGAGGCGACAGCGAGAAGGCCGAAGAAATCCTGCGGGAGAAAGGCCTCGCATCCGCCGCCAAGCGCGCCGGCCGCATAGCCTCCGAGGGCGTGGTCGAGTCGTA
>JANQEF010000231.1 GCA_028278465.1 Dehalococcoidia bacterium
CGTTCATGCCAGCCGTCTGAGACCCACAGCTGTTCGCTGCCAGACAGGCTCGCCGCTCTGGCGTCCTGCAGGCGTGCGATGTGCCACGCCAGCCACGCCATGGAGTTCGACTGCTTCTCTGGGCGGAGCATGACCTGCTCCAGCGTCATGCCACTAAGCGACATCTGGAGCTCGCTGTTGACCTCGTCGAGGACCTTGAGCACGAAGCTGCGCAGGCTGTCTTCCGGCATGTTCGCTCACTCCAGGTCAGGTTGACTTCGCCGCCACGTTCCGCAGGTAGGCAGCCAGCTCCGCATCACCGCTAACGGTGAGGTCCGACACTGGCGCGCGACCCCAGAGCCACAGGTCCAGCGCCGCCGGATCGCCGGTGATCTCGCAATCCGCAGCCGGTGATTCGGACTCCAGCACTACAGTCGGAACGTCTTCCAGCACTCTGCCGCTCCTCGTCGTTCCCGAGAACGTTGCCGCCCTGAGCCACCAGCTTCTCCCGGACGTGCTGAGCCTGATCACGCGATCGCCGAGGCGCGGCGTAGCCCAGTCCGGATAGCCGCCGATGAAGATCTCAAGCGCCTCGTCGATTCCATCCTCGGCTATCACGTGATCGACTTCTCCTGCCTCGCCGTGCGCCAGCTCGGCGTCAACCCGATGAATCAGGGTCTCGTGCGCCATACGCCGGTTCCAGAATCCAACGGTCTGGTCTGGCCCGTGCCACGTCCACGCAGGGTCCGTAGCGTCCTTCGACCGCAGCGCTGCCAGCATCAGCTCAGCACCTTCCTCGAACCACTCAACCACATCGCTGGCGGGTTCCTTGAAGTGGAAATCCCTGTCCGTCACGCCCTCGCGGACCGTCAGCGCCTTCTCGCGGTGAATCCTGCCCAGGTGGAGCAGCAAGTCGCGAACGGTCCAGCCCGGGCAGGTCGGTACGTCTACGTCCAGCCCTCGCCGCGCTGCCGCCTCCATCACTCGGGCGTCGTGTTCTATCGATGCATGAAACTGATCAGCGTCGGGCAACTGGTCACCTGCTGAAAGCGACTCTGACACCGCAAGAGGCTCGGTAAATCCTCACGCAAGGGGCGTGATTCTACGCCATCGGCGTTTAGAATCCCGACACTTTCAGGCCCAGGACTCAAGAGGCACAGTCATGCTCAAGTTCGTCTTCACGCCACCGATCGATGAGCTGCGCGCCGAGTGGGCTCGCAGGCTGGGTGACACGATGGCCGAGTACTCCGTGGTAGTGGCGGAGACGGATGAAGACCTGAGGCGAGAGATCGTCGATGCGGACGCCGCGTTCGGCTGGATTCCGACGGATGCGTTGGCGAGCGCCACGAAGCTGCGCTGGCTGCAGAACCCTGACGCCGGTCCGTTCGACGGTTACTTCTACCCGGAGCTGATCGCGCACCCTGTCACGGTCTGCAACCCGCGCGGGATCTACTTCGACCACATCTCGCACCACGTGATGATGTACATCCTCGCCCTCTCGCGCGGCCTGCCGTACTACTTCGAGGCGCAGCGAAACGCGACATGGGACAAGGATGCTCGCAAGAACGGGTATGTCTCGTTGCCGGACTCGACTGTGCTGATCTCGGGCGTCGGCGGCATTGGCCATGAAACGGCGCGGCTGTGCGGCGAGTTCGGGATGCGCGTGATCGGAATCGATCCGCGGCCAGAGCATGACGTTCCGAATGTCGAGATGCACAGCACCGACAGGCTCGATGAGCTCGTGCCCGAGGCCGACTTCGTTGTGACCACTACGCCGCACACGCCGGAGACCGAGGGGATGTGGAACGCTCGCCGTTTCGGGCTGATGAAGCCTACGGCGTATTTCATCAGCATCGGGCGCGGCAAGACGACAGTGCTCGAGGACCTGACGAACGCCATCGAGAGCGGGCAGATCGCAGGCTGCGGGCTCGACGTGTTCGAGATCGAACCGCTGCCGTCCGACCACCGTCTATGGCGTCAGCCGAACGTGGTCCTCACGCCGCACATAGCGGTCAAAGATGCAGAGAACCTGCCCGAGCGTCGATACCAGGTGATCCTCGAAAACGCCCGGCGTCTCGCGGCCGGCGAGCCGCTGATGAACGTGGTCGACAAGGAGCTCTGGTACTAAGGCTTGAGGCCGCAACGTCTGAGTGTTGAGGGCATACGGGATCTGTGCGAACCGCGTGGCGGTAATCTCAAGCTAACCGGTGCCCAATCTCAGGTAACCGTTCTCCCAAACCTGCCCCAACCCCGCTTCAAGTACCGCGCCAGCAATCTCAGATGCGGATTGTGAGGTGCCCGGCGCATATCCCGGAACGACCTCCACCGCCGCAATAGC
The DNA here is from genome assembly GCA_028278465.1 of Dehalococcoidia bacterium. Classification (GTDB taxonomy): domain Bacteria; phylum Chloroflexota; class Dehalococcoidia; order Lucifugimonadales; family Lucifugimonadaceae; genus JAJCYX01. The sequence goes on from JANQEF010000231.1 coordinate 2,318, forward strand.
CGCTGCGGTCTTCCGCGTCCCCGTCATCTGTATGAACAGTAAGGACTGTGTTCGTGAAGGCACGCGCCGCGTTGGCGATAGCATCGGTTTCGCTAGTAGCGATGCTGGCGTGCGCATCAGACGCCGGCGCGGAGGTGCCTCCCGACGCTTCGGGAACGGGTGGGTATGCTGACGGCGGACGAGCGCCAGAACCACGGCCCACCTCAACGCCTTGGCCAAGGTTCGGACCGCCGCGGGTAACCGCGGCATCGGTTGCTGCCGCCGTGCAGTCGGCTCCAGACGGCCCTTCGGCCACTCCTCAACCAACGGCGACTCCGTCTCCGGTTCCGACAAGCGACGCCTCGGTCGCCACTCAAGTGGACTTCCCGGTCACCAGTCCTCCGAGTTCCGGCGCGACCGCTACGCCGCTCGACAGTTCGGGCACCTTCGACGCGCTGATGCCGTACTCGCACCTTCTGCCGCTCGACTGGGAGCGAGTCATTGGCGACGACGAGATCGTGGTTGTTCACTCTTCGGGTGAAGCGCAGGTTTCGGTGCGGGAACGACACGTAGATCGCGACTCCTTTACCTCGCTCGAAGACCTCGCACTAACTCACACACCGTTCGAGTTTGTCGACTGGACCGGGAGATCACTATCCAGCGCAGAGACCACCGGAACGACTTCGTTGCGGCAGGAGTACGCGGGGACCCGGCTTGGGGAGCCGTACGTGGCGGTTGTCGACTGGCATCTCTGGGGCGAACTGCTTATCGAGGTCGTGGCGGAGGCCGGCGCCGGGACCTGGGCAGACGACTCGAAGTTGCGGAACACAGCGCTGCTCATCGCATCTTCGTTCGCACCGGATGGCAGTGTGCCGCTCGCGACCGAAGCGGATGTCGAGCCCCGGCTGACCGCTCGCTTTGGCCAACGGCCGAGCAACATCTATCCGGCGCCGGTAAACGGAATCCCGAGCGCGCAACTGTCGTGCAGTCATGTGCTGCTCGACCTTGTCTCAGAGCCGTCTTACCTTGGCGCGGGCGAATGGCAGGTCTTCGCCATCACGCAGCAGGGCGTGCAGGTGTGGCACATCTTCGAGCCGACGCTGGAGATCATCCCGGCGGCTCACAACACCAGCTACTGCTAGCGACGCTCGCTCCGGCCATCAGGCTCCTGATACCGTTATCTGCCCGCGGACTGCGCCGGTCAGGCAGCTCTGCCGCGGAGCCAGATCTCTACCCGCAAGCCAGGAACTGCCAGATGCCGTCACCACAGCCGCCACTCAGCCAGGACCAGCTCGACGCGCTCGCCCAGCTCGACACGCCGACCATCGCCAACGCGCTCGAAGAACTTGATATACGCCCCCGGACCGAAGGGTTCCTGCGGCCGGAGATCAGGTGTATATCGCCGGTCGAAGGCACCATCGTCGGCTACGCAGTCACAGGACTGATCTCCACGCGGCATCGGTCGCCGAAAGCGCTGGGCCGTCCCGACTACTGGAACGCCATAGTCTCGATTCCGGCACCCCGGATGGTCGTCCTGCATGACATCGACTACCCGGACGTGATCGGCTCGTACTGGGGTGAGGTGCAGGGGAACACAGCGCTGGGTCTCGACTGTGTCGGCGCCGTGACGGACGGCGGTGTCAGAGACCTCAAAGAGGCCGAGGAGATGGGCTTCCCGTTCTGGGCGAAAGAGGTGATGGTTTCGCACGGGTATGTGCACGCCCTGGAGTTCAACGTGCCGATCGGGATTGGCGGCGTGCTGGTCCGGCCCGGCGACGTCATCGCAGCAGACATTCACGGGGCGATCGAGGTGCCGGTCGAAGCCGTGCCGAAGCTGCCAGAGGCGGCGAAACTGCTGACCGAGCGGGAGTCGATCATCATCGAGGCCGCACGGTCAGCCGATGCCTCACCGGAGACGCTCGCCGCCGCGTGGGACCGTGCGTCGAAGATAGGCGCAGAGCAGACGTACTGATCGGTCGCCGGCCGAAGCGGTCACGGGTGAGGAACCGCCCGGCCCGACACGCTATCCTCCGTTCCAGGTGATGGTGGACTGACGTGTTGGGAGGCGTGTGTGACCGAACCCGAGATCGTGGTGCCGGGCGGAGCGGTGATCGACGAGCGGATCGGCTACGGGACGGCGGATGGCGTCGAGTATGTGCAGTCGTGGTTGGTCGGCTACGCGCCTGAGAGCGGCGAGAGGGTCTTCAAGCACGAGTTCCGGCTGGCGCTGCGCGGCGAAGTAGAGATGTTCGGTGTAGTGGCGGAGGAGAGCGCTCCACCATCGCAGATCGAGGATATGGCGGCGTGGGTCTGCGAGCGGGCCGCCGGGAAGATCGCCGAGAAACTGAGCCGTCGCAGCGGTCGGTTGACACCTGAAAAGCTTGCGGACCGTCAGAACTGGGATGCCCGCCGCGAGCTTGCGGCCATCTGGCGCGATTACCGTGCGTGGTCTCGGAAGCGGAGAGCGGGTGGCGGACCGAAGCTGTATGTGCCCGGCTTTTCGCCCGAACCTAGCTGACCTCGACGTTCCAATCTGCCGGCCTGACGATGCGGCCCCGGCTCTTGCGCAGCCGCTCGGTCATCTGCGCCTGCTGCAGCGCCCGCGCCGCACGCTTCACGTTTACGCTCGCCTCGTGCCGCTCGGCAGAGTTGCCTGTCTTCCTCGCCTCCCCGACTCGCTTCAGGTAGAGCGATCGTGCCTGCGTGACTGAAAGCACTCGGTTCATGGCGCATTCTCCCGTGTGAAGTCCAAATAGTGTTGCGGCCCGCTAACTCAAATGGTGCGATCGTGGAGTCTCATCCGAATGTGCGCAGCCTCTTGGGTCGCCCGTTCATTCTTGCTGAGAAAAGGTCATGCCGGCTTCGCGTGCGATGTCGTGTGTCAACCGACTGTGGTCCAGATGTTTGGCGCAGGCTGAGCTTCGTACACCGTTCCGCCCGTCGGCATAGCGGACAGCACGGGCTCTACATTTCAACGGACCGCCCGCAGAATTGAATCTCGGGTTCTACGACTTGACTGAACGCGAGGTGGTGGAGTGGCTGAGACTCGAACGGCGGAGCGAGAAGCGTCGGCAATTACCGAAAAGAAGCGCAATGGGACCAGAGGGCAGCGCGAAGGAGAGAAGCCTGCGGCCTCCAACGTGGCGCGCGACGTCTGTCTTCTCGGCTACGCAGAGGAGACGCGAGACTTAGTTTTCGATCTGCCTGACACGGCCGAGATCTGGGCGATCAACATGGCCCACGTGTTCCTGTTCGGGCCCGAGGGCGCGAAAAGCAGGGCCTCGGCGAAGTACTGGTTCCAGATGCACCCGCGTGACTGGTCGTCTGCCGGCAAGCCGCCGACCGGATACTTCGGTAGGCCCAGGGAGCACCTGAATTTCCTGGGATCGTTCGACGGAACGGTGTGGATGCAGGAACCGGACTCTGACATCCCGAACTCGAAGCGCTACCCACTCGAACAGGTAGCCGCGGCCTCCGGTCGGAGCTACTTCACGTCAACCTTTGCGTACCAGCTGGGCCTGGCCTGGTATGAGCACGTCGTTGAGCGAAAGACCATCGGCAGTCTTCGCATCTACGGCGTGAACCTGACGAGCATGGACGAATACATCCACCAGAAGTCATGTGTCGAGTACTGGCTGGGTCGCCTCGAAGAAGCGGGCGTGGAGCTCGAAATCCCCGACGGCTCGGCGCTTCTCAAGGGCCGGCTCTACGCCGTAGCGGAGACTGACCTGTCCGACCACGCCTTCGAGCGTCTGCAGTTCTGGAAGGCGAAGTACACCGAGGCGTGGGCCAACATCAACACCTGCAACAGCATGAGGGCCGAGCTTAAGTTCTGGGCCGCTCAGCTTTCGGCCATCGCAGACGAACATCCGGACCAGTTCACAGACGAGATCAAGAACAAGGTCCAGGCGGTGTTCGACCGGCGCTCATCGAACCTGAACGCGCTGCACGAGCGGTCGGGCGCCGAGCTGAACGGCGCGCTCGGCATGGTGAAGGACAACCAGCACTGGCTCGCCATCACCGGCGGGATCGATCACCGCGCCCCGCAACTGCCCGATCTCCGGCTGCCTGCCGACTACCTGAGCGGCGACTGGACCGTGCCCGAACCGAAAGCGATCTGACCGCCTGACACGGTGCTTGGAACGCGCTCGCCCGCTCAATAGCCTGAGTCTCAGCAATCGGATCGGATGCGGGCAGAACGCCCGCGGTTCGCACGGCCTTTCCCGGCAAGGAGCGGAAGCATTGGTCACCGGAACAGACGAGATCCAGCAAAGTGCTGCGCGGACGCATGGTCGCGAATCAACGCCGGACCTGGTCGATCTGAGGCTTGCCCAGCTCGCCGGCATGGCGCCGCAGATCAGCGACAGGATCCAGCGGAAGTTCCGAGATCTGTCAGCCGTCCACGACCGCATGGACGCTGACTACTCGCTCTACACGCTCGACAGATGGCAGCCGGACCTCGCAGACGCTCTCTCGCCCGAAGACATCTACACGACGAACGAGCCGCGGGTGCTGGCCGAGAAGGTGATCTCGTTTGTCACCTCGACAGAGCTCGTCGTGCGCATCCCAAACGACGAAGCGCAGGAGCGGCAGGAATCGGCGAACGACCTCGCAGAGCAGCTCGCGATCGGGATGCTCAACAACGTAGAGAGAAGGCATCGTCGGTTTGGCCAGCCCCCGCTCGTCGACGCGCTGGCTTTCTTCACCGTGGTGCGCGGCCGATACGCTGCCGCGAGAGCCGTTCTGCGCAAGCGACCGAACGGCGACACCTTCGAGGACATCCTGCCGCTGGACCCGCGTCACCTGTTCGTGCAGCCGGGGATAGAAGAGCCGCTGTGGGCCGCTCACAGGCTGCGCAGGACTGTCGCCGAGGTGAGAGAGGAGTTCCCTCACTTCTCGTTCGAGAGTGTCCTCAACTTCGAGGGTGACGAAGGCGTCGACGTCTTCGAGTACTTCTCACGCGAGCGAAACCCGGACTTTGACATCGCTTCATTCGACCCGTTTCAGCGCCATCCGTTCATCTACGTCGCCGGGACGATCATCGATGGTCAGTGGGCGAGGCTCCCGCACGACCTGCACATGCTCTCGTTCCCCGTCGTCGTGGCTCCCGTCGGACCACAGCCCGCCCTGGCTCCTACCGAGACCGAAGGAACGCCGGACGTGCACTTCGGCGAGAGCGTGTTCGCCGAGAACCGCGGCGTGTGGGACCGGCTGAATCGCGCTGCATCTTACGTGCTGGACCTGACCGGCAAGGCGTCCGATCCCCGCAAGAAGGTGTTCTCGCTCGACGGCACGAGAGCGCTCGACGACGGCGCCAGTGACAAAGGAGCCGAGATCAACCTCTCCACCGCCAACCAGGAAGATGTGCAGAACTTCCCGGAAGCCGATGTGAACGGCGCGGCGGCCCTGCTGCTACAGCAGCTTCAGAAAGACTCCATCGCCGGCGGGCTGCCACCGCAGGCGTTTGGGCTCCTCGACAGTCCGCTGTCTTCGGTTGCGCTCCGGCAGCTGGGCAACAACCTCGAGCACCGAGTGCTGCCACGGATGCGAGCGGTCGCCCGCTGCATCGAGGGCTGCCTGGAGAACCTCGTGGCGCAGTATGAGACCGGCGGCTTCAACCCGGTCAGCGTGTCCGGCCGCCGCTTCGACAACCACAGGTTCGCTAACCGAATCATCTCGCCAGAGGACATCGAGGGTCACGACCCGATCGAAGTAAACATGCCGCTGGCGTTGCCGGAGGATGAGGTGACGAGGTGGACTGTGGCGCAGATGGCGATGCAGCCCACGATCAATGGAGAGCCGCTGGCTTCGCTGGAATGGGTGCGTGAACGGGTCCTGAAGATGCAGTCGCACCGCCGGGTCCAGTCGCAGAATCGCGAGGCGCAGGCGTTCTCGCAGGATCCGCTGGCGCAGGCGCTTGGCATGTTCCTGGCGGCGATCAAGGACGGGGACCACGCGCTGGCGGCGATCTGGTTCGACCGGCTCCAGGTCCTTCACCTGCAGCGGCAGGTCGAAGGCGAGTCGGCGATACGCCAGCTGATCTCGACCCGGCCCGAGGACGGCGACCAGGGTTCCGGCTCGACGAGCCTCCCTGCGCTTGCTTCGCTGCTGAGCGAAGCGCTCGGCCAGGATCCTGGTGCTGGCGAGCGGAGCACGATGTTCAGTCCGAATCCTGTCGGCGAGATTCCAAGACCGAACCACGCCCTGAACCCGGCGAACGGCGCGATCCCGTTTGCGCAGGCCGCCGGGGTGGGCAGCGAGCCAGACCCTGTGGCTATGGCTGCATCACAGACCGGCGGGCGGGTTTCGCCGCCTTCCGGGCTTGTTGGAGCAGACGGCAAGCCGCTGTCCGGTCACCTGTCCTGATCTGTCGAACCTGTTTCTGCGGCCGAGCCAGAAGATGTGTGGAGGATGAAGATGTTCTTTAGCGTTCCGGTCCCCGGCTTCGGGTCGGTGTTTGTCGAGGCGCCTGGCGCGGATAGCGCCGTCGCGGCAGTTCAACAGTTCCTGAACCGCAACCGGATACCTCTGGAGGAAGGCGCTTCGGTAGGGATCGCCAGGCCAGTGGAGCGCGAGCAGGTTGTAGAAGGCCGGTTGTTGAACAACTCCGGCGTTCCGGCAACGCTGGATCAGCCGGAAGCGGCGGCTCCCGCGACGGTCTCCCAGGATGGTGGCGACGGTGCGCGGGAGTCTGCCGCTCGCCCCTCGTCTGCGCGGGCGCGGCTGTTCAAGTTTGATGTTCCGGTAATCGGCGACCTGTTCGTACTGGCAGACAACCTGGAAGACGCTCTGGCGGCCGGGCGCGCTCATCTCCTTCCGTTCTTACCAAATCTGGACGAGCCGATTGCGGGGCAACTTGCCATTTCGAGGATCCTGGACCCCGATGATCTGCCAATGGACGCGGACCCGAACTTCATCATCGACTCGACCGGCGCCATCCGTGACGATCTGCTCGCCGGAACCGGCGTTCCGGAAGTCACGTCGACCTCCTCTGAACAAGCAGACGTCTTCGTCGGTGGTCCGCCGGCGCTCGTCGGAAAGGTCATCAGAGAAGACGGATCTATCTCCTTTGTTCGGATCGAGTCGCCGAACTCCTCGGAGGCCCGCTCAATCCTCAGGTCCCGGTTTGGACCATCTGCGAGGGTCGATACGGTCAGCTTGCCGGAGTTCCTGCTCCGAAACGATCCCGACTTCCTCGATGCCGTGCAGCGGAGCCAACTGGGTAACCTCGATTCCTTTGTCGAAACACTCGAGTTGATCACCGCTCCTGTCAGTTCGGTCGGCTCGGAGGGATTGAGCTCGGAAGGAGACGCCACTGCTCCGCCGTCGACCGACTCGAACCTGCCGATCGACGTTCAGACATTCCCTTTCGCCAGTTTTCAGAACGCGGTGGCAGACCTCGGGTTCGATCCGGAAGGCGCGCTGGGAACCACGATCAGCCAGCGTTTCGAAGCACTCTCGCCCGCCGCCCGGATCGGCTCTCTGACCGGCACGGTCGATCCCATCGGCCAGGCCCCGGGCGCGCTGCAGCAGTTCTTTGCCGACCGGTTCGGCGACCTCGACCTCGCCGCGGAGACGTTCAGGGATCTGCTGGCGGGCCGTACCGACGGAGACCTGGAAGCCGAGAACCTGCTCGCGTTCCAGGCCCTGCAGAACCC
>JANQEF010000246.1 GCA_028278465.1 Dehalococcoidia bacterium
GGTTCATGACCGGTCGCAGGCCAGGCGGCACTGTGCGCTGTATGGCCAGCGCCGCGCCGATCTGCGGCGTCAGCTCGATCACAAAACGCGTGCTCTTGACCACAGGCGTTCCGCTGGCGCTGATGCCACCGACGCCGCCGCCGTTCTCCGTCGATGTGTCCATCAACTGCACCGCGCCGACCGCGGTCTCTGTGATCGAGTAGTCGCGGTCCATCAGCCAGACCGTGATCTCGGCCTTCTCGCCGTCTTCCAGCAGCAGGTCACCGTTGTGGCTGCCGACGAACTCGACCGACCACGGAACGTCTGGCAGCCGCTGGTGCTCATCCGAGTACGAGATGACAGACGCGGGCACAGACGATGAGTCGGAGTCGGGGTCAACGCCCGATCTGTCCGCCGTGTACGGCGCAGACAGGTCGATCGGCTCGCCTGCCAGCGAGTTCGAGACGACGAACACGATCCTGTAGACGGAGGACTGTGTCTCTGTCTGCGCGCTGAAGGCGAACACGCTGCCACTCTGCCGGAGCCTCGATCGCGTCTCTTGCAGGCCTGCGAAGACCGTCTGTTTCACGGCTTCGGACGAGAAGACGCCGGCCGACAGCACGGTGAACGAGAAGACGCTCGCAACCACCACGAACGCGATGAGGACGATAGACGTTTCGAGCCCGGTGATGCCGCGCTCGCGCAGGACGGTTCCCCTCTGGGCCATCGATTTCCCCTCTGTCAGCCGTCCACGCAGCGCGACAGGCGTCCGGTCTCCCGGACTCTCCCCCTCGTCGTGCCGCTTCGGTCAACCCGGCTTCCCTCTGTGCCGGGCCACACACAGGTGGGTGTGAGTGGCCGCCGCACAGGCCGGATTCGGCTGACACTCACCACTTTGGAGACCAGCACGCACGGCGTAACTGGGCCTTTCCGCAGGTCAAGTCGAAGACCTCAACAGTTCCCGCTCCGTGGTTGGGCGCAGGGCTCGGCGCGATCGATTCGACAGGCCGAAACCGGTCGAAAACCGTCTTTGAGGGCCGTTTGCCAGCCGCCTGCAATAACAAGTCTTTGCTATCGCGCCGACGAATCCTGAACTCGAACCGAGGCCACCGGACGGAGCGCACTCATGGCAGGTGCATGAATTCGTGATAGGGTTGTCGGCTACGTGCGACTTTCACTCCAGAGCCGCACGGAATCACGGACGTGGAGCAACAATCAGCATGAGGTCAGAGATGCGAAACATGCCGGTATTCCTTATTACCGGCCTCGCCAACTGACGCTGAGCCTCCGCCGCCGGTCCGCTTCCAGGACCTGACGGCGCCAATCGGGCACAGCGCAGTCGGCAGGCCAAAAAGCCAGGTTTCTGGCTGGCTGCGCTTAGAGCCCGAACGATCCTACGTTCCGTCCTCTCTCTGCCGTTGCCAGCCGGGCAAGTCATTACAGCAGGGAGAACAGAATGCAGTCGACATTCCATGAGCGGACCGCCAACCGGTTCCCGTTCGCCGCGCGCCCGTCAAGACCAGCTTTCTACCCGGTGTCAGCCGACGCCGAGTTGCTTAGCGACAGGGAGCTCGAGGTGCTTCGGCACGTAGCGGAAGGTCTCAGCAACAAGGAGATCGCTTCCGTGCTCGAGATCAGCACCCACACAGTCGCAAGGCACGTTACGAACATCATGCGAAAGCTGGATGCGGCTAACCGGGCTCAGGCGGCCACCATGGCGCTGCGCACGGGCTTGCTCGTCTACTGATGCAAGACCGTGTCCCGCCACCGGTTGTCTCTGCGCTCGAAGCCTCACCACCGGTCCGCGATCCGTGAAAACAGAACAGGCGGTTCCCCGTCGACAGGGGGACCGCTCGTTCTTGTTGGGTCGCTCTCGGGGTTCAGCTGAGGGGAGTGCCGACCCCGAGATCCGTCCCGTTGGCCTTGTGCCGCCCGGTGCCCGGCCAGGACACCGGCGAACGCCACATGAGTGCGCCTCGCTAGTTCAGGTTCATCACCGGCCTCAGGCCCTGCGGTATCGCTCTCTGCACCGTCAGCGCCGACCCGACCTGCGGCGAGAGCTCAAGCACGAAGCGCGTCGACTTCCCCACCAGCACCCCTGTGCTCTCGATCCCTCCAACGCCGCCGCCGTTCTCCGTCGACGCGTCCATGAACGCCGCCGAGTCGTCCTCCGTCTCTCTTACCTCGCTATTGCGATCCAGCAGCCACACCGTCACCTCGGCCTTTTCGCCATCTTCCAGGAGCGTGTCACCGTTGTGGTCGCCGATGAACAGGATTGACCACGGCACATTGGATAGGCGCTGGTTCTCATCGGCGTACGAGACGACCGTCCCGGACCCGTTTGAAGGCACGAAGTCCGGGTCGAGTCCAACGCTGTCGGCGGCGTATGCGGGCGTCAGGTCAACAGGCTCGCCCGCCAACGAGTTCGAGACCATGAAGACCAGCTTGTAGACGGCGTCCGTTGAGCCAACTTTTGCCGAAAAGGCGAAGGTGGATCCGGTCTGCTGGAGCCTGGTTCGGGTCTCTCTGAGACCGGCGAAGATGGTCTGCTTGTTCGCCTCAGAGGCGAAGACGCCGGCGGAGAGGACGGTGAACGAGAAGACGGAGCCCACTACGACGAATGCGATCAGCACGATCGCCGTCTCGAGCCCGGTTATGCCCCGCTCGACGCGAGGTCCCCTCACAGACATCGGTCACTCCCAGTTGCCGCCAGTAACGGCTATTCGCAACCGGGTGCCCGTCCAAAGCCCCCTCTGGACACCCACACACAGCGCATCCGCTGTGCAGGTCTCCACAACCATCGCCGGTCAGCCCGCACCGGTAACCGGGAAAAGCGCATTGGCCGGTTGCAGGAACCGCCTAGCGCGATGACTGATCGCCGCGTCGCAGGAGCGACGTGAATCCGGCCGGACAGCGCCCAGTTGAGAGAAGTGAGCTTGCAGAGAACGGCCGGGTTACTGACCGAAGAGTGTGAGAGGCCTACTTAGCCAGCGCTTCGAGCAGGCGGTCCGCGATGATCTCTTCTTCGCCGTCCTGGACGTTGACCATGACGATGTTGATCTCGTCACGAACTCCGCCGCCGCCAACCAGGATCGGCGGGTCGCCGTCCTTGAGGGTCTGTCGGATCTCGGAAGGCGAAGGGCCGGTCCAGCCGCGCTCGAAGTAGATAACGGGCTGCGGCCCCTGCCGGTCCACCGGCGTGTCTTCGATCACTACACCCAAGCCTTCGATGCCCTCCAGCCTGCGGGCGACGTATTCGGCTTTGGTGCGCCAGCCTGCGATCAGCGCCGCCTCGTCGGTATCCATGAACAGCTCGAGCGCCGTCACCATTCCGACAAGGTTCTCCTTCGACACCTTCATCGGACGGCCAATGCCGGCTCTCGGGCTGTCGAGGTTGAGCGAGTTGACGAAGGCGGCCTCCATCAGGTCCTTGCGTCCGGCGAGCAGACCGGCCGACTGCGGCCCGCCGATCCCCTTGCCGCCGCTGAAGGCGACCATGTCTGCGCCCATCCTGATGAACTTCGACAGGTTGTCCCGAGGCGGCACCTCGGCGGCTGCGTCGACGATGACCGGCACATCGTGGGCGTGCGCGATCTCGATCGTCTTCTCAAGACCCAGCCCCGGCTTGATGAACGGGCCAATCACGTAGGCGACTGCGCAGGTCTTGTCTGTGAACGCCGATTCGAGGTGGTAAGGCCTCGCCGCGTCGCCCGCTCCAAACTCCACAATCGTAGCGCCGGACGTCTCGAAGGCGCCGTCGTACCTGTTGCGCTGCCCTCGGAAGATAAGGATCTCGTTCTTCAATCCGGTCGTGTCGGGGAGTTGCTCGACCTTTGCCTCGTCGACGCCGGTCATGCAGGCTGCCGCCATCAGCACCTCGGCCGCGGCGCACCCTGCGGTGACCAGTCCCATCTCGGCGCCGCACGCACGCGCCACCACCTCGCCGGCGGCACGGTTCAGGTCCGTCATGTCGACGAACGCTGTCGCCGCCTCGTCCATCGCCCGCAGGACCTCGGGCCGCATCAGGCTTCCGCCCAGCGAGGTGACCCAGCTCTGCGCGTTGATCAGCGGCTTCACGCCGAGTTTCTTGTAGGCCTCGGGCCAGTGTTGTGAGGTCATCTGGGTTCTCTTCCACGCCGGCGCTACTGCCGGCCAGGTCTTTCCCCGAAGGGGAGTTGTTCGAAGCGGTTCAGGGCCGGCGTCCCACGGCTACCAGCACGCGTTCCGCCAAACCGGCGCAAGTTTAGCGCGCGACACGGCGACGCGCTGCATCAGACAGCGCGACCGGTTCAGTCCTGCGCAGACTCCGCGTCCAGCGCCCGCGCTCGTAGCTGCCCGCAACCGGCGTCGATGTCGATCCCCTTCTCCATGCGGATCGTCGAGGGCACACCGTACTCTCGCAGCTTCTGCTGGAAGGCGTTTCTGAACTCGCGCGCCGGGCGCTTGAACGGCCCATCGGCGGTCGGGTTCACAGGTATCAGGTTCACGTGGCAGAGCATGCCTTTGAGCAGTTTTCCGAGCGCTTCGGCGTGCGATACCGAGTCGTTCTGACCGTGCAGCAGCACGTATTCGAAGAAGATGCGCCGGTTGGTCTTGTCGACGTACTTCCGGCAGGCGTCGATCAGTGTCTCGATCGGGTAGCGTCGGTTAACCGGCATCGTCTCGGACCTGGTCTCGTTGTCGGGCGCATGCAGCGAGACGGCGAGGTTGATCTGCATGTCTTCGCCCGCCATACGTAGGATCTGCGGCACCAGGCCGACCGTGGAGACGGTGATGTGCCGCGCTCCGATGTGAAGTCCCTGGTCGTCGTTCAGCGTACGGATCGCCGCCATGCTGTTCTCGTAGTTCGCCAGCGGCTCGCCCATCCCCATGAACACGACGTTGGTCACGCCCTGCCGTTCGCCCTTCGATCTCGAGCCGGCTTCGATCTGCTGCTGGTCCTCTGCCCGCGCTATTCGCTCCATATAGACGACCTGTGAAACGATCTCGCCGACTGATAGCTGCCGCCGGAAGCCCTGCTGGCCGGTGGCGCAGAAGGTGCAGCCGAGAGCGCAGCCGGCCTGCGTCGAAACGCACACTGTACGGCGCACCTTCCGGTGACCGTCCGGCTCGTAGCGCATCAGCACTGTCTCGATCAACTCGCCGTCCGGCAGTTTGAACAGCGCCTTGTCCGTCGAGCCGTCCTTGGACGTGAGGTGCATCACCTTTTCAAGCGGGCTGAGTATGAACCTGCTTGCGAGCTGCTCGCGGAGCTTCGCCGGCAACGATGTCATCTCATCCAGTGACTCGCGGACCTCGAAGTAGAGCGAACGCCAGAGCTGGCGGGCGCGGTACGGCGCTTCGCCAAGGTCGACGACCGCCTTTTCCAACTCGTCGCGTGACAGGTCGAAGAGCGAGCGCGCTTCATCCTCGCCGTCTGGGGGTTCGGCGGACGGCGCGGGGTCGATATGCAGCTCGAACGAGCCGTCTTTCGTGGAGGTCATGGTCGGAGTTCTGAAACGGACCTGAGCCTGATGGCCTCAGTCCTCGATCAGCAAACAGAGTTCAAGTTTACCGCTGCCTGTGTCGAAATAGCCGAGCGGAACGCTACGTCAGCACATAGACTCGTTGGTTATGACCAAGACCCAACCGCCCGAATCCCACTCGCCCGACGGCCAGTCTCTCGAGGAGCTGGTCCTCGCCCGGCTGCGAGGCAACCGCCGCACAGGCTACGACCCGTTCTACAGGTTCAACTACGAGTACTCGATCCCATCGCCCGGCCGCTACCAGTGGCAGTGGTTCTGGGACTCCTGCTTCCACATCATCGCGCTCGCAAAGCTCGACAACGGGATGGCGGTGCGTGAGTTGCAGACGCTGCTGACCGCGCAGCGGGACGACGGGTTCATCGGCCACATCACATACTGGGGACGCCGGGGCGCCTTCCTGAGTGCGCTCTACATGCAGAGCCGGTTCGGCGAGTGGCGAAGAAGGCACTCCGCGATGCTCCAGCCGCCGTTGCTGGCGCAGGCCGTCGAAGCCGTCTACAGGGCTAACAACGACCGCGACTTTCTCAACGAAACGCTGCCAAAGGTGCTTGCCTACTACGACTGGCTTCTGCGGGAGCGTGATCCCGACGGGACCGGGCTGATCTCGATCATCTCGCCATACGAATGCGGAATGGACAACTCACCGGTATTCGATTCAGTCCTCGGACTCTCACATCCCGGCCGTTTCGGGCTGCTGTGGAAGAACAGAACTCTTGACCTGATCAACATGATGCGTGGCAACTTCGACCATTCGAAGATCCGCCGCCGCAACGGCTTCAGCGTGGTCGACCCGCTGATGAACGCAGTGCTCGCAGACGGCCTAAGAGCGGCGGCAAGGCTGGCGGCGGATTCGGACCTCGCCGGCAGGGCATCTGAGATCGAAGCACAGGCAGCCGCTACCGAGGCAGCGATCAACGAACAGCTGTGGGATGAGGAGCTTGGCTACTACGTCTACCTGTCCGGCAAGGACAGGACGCGGCTAAACGATCTCACCGCTGGTTCGATCATGCCGTTCATAAACCAGTCAACGCCTCCAGAGCGGGTCAGGCGCGTCGTGGAAGACCACCTGTGCAACGAGGAGGAGTTCTGGGCGACACTCCCGGTGCCGAGCGTGGCACGCAATCACCCCGACTACGATGCTGTCGGCGAAAGCTCGATCTGGCGCGGTCCGGTCTGCATGAACCTGAACTGGTTCTTCGTGCGCGGCCTGCGTCTTCACGGGTATGACAGCATCGCGGATGAGCTTGCCAGGCGCTCGAAAGAGGCGGCGCAGAAGGACTTCCGGGAGTTCTACTCGCCGGAAACGGGCGCTGGAATGCGCGGAACCGAGTTCGGCTGGGCAACTGTAGCCGTCGATATGTAGCTTTTAACCGTCTGTTAAACAAACGCCCTTCCCCGACGGGCGGCAAATTGTTAGCACTGTGTTAACGTTCTGGCCCTATCTTGAGCCGCTGTGCAATTTAAACGGGACCATTCTCACGTCGTTGCCGCAGAGGTGACGCACGGTTCAGCAGAAGAGTTCACTCTATGACTCAGACCGACGCCGTTTCGATAACCGAGGCGGGACTGGCAGAGAACATCACCACCTTCAACGATGAAGACATGGTGATCGAGGCTCGGGACGTTTCGGTTCGTTACAGCGGCAAGCTGGCCGTCGAAAACGTCTCGATGCAGGTGCCGCGTCACAGCGTGATCGCGCTGATCGGCCCTTCCGGCTGCGGCAAGAGCACGCTGATCAGGTGCTTCAACCGCATGAACGACCTGATCCCGTCCGCCGACGTCACCGGTGAGGTGATCTACAACGGCGCCAACATCTACTCGCAAGAACAGGACCCGACTGAGATCCGGTTCAGGATCGGCATGGTGTTCCAGAGGCCGAACCCGTTCCCGAAGAGCATTTACGACAACGTGGCGTTCGGCGCCCGTATAAACGGCATGGACGTCGACCTCGATGAGGTCGTCGAGCGGTCCCTGCGCAGGGCGGCGCTCTGGGACGAGGTGAAGGACAGGCTGAAAGACAACGGCCTGAGCCTCTCGGGCGGCCAGCAGCAGCGGCTCTGTATAGCTCGCGCGCTGGCCGTGGATCCCGAAGTGGTGCTGATGGACGAGCCCGCTTCTGCGCTCGACCCGATCTCGACGCAGGCGATCGAAGACCTGATCACCGAACTGTCTTCTCGCTACACCATCATCATCGTGACTCACAACATGCAGCAGGCGACCCGCATTGCCGACTATGCGGCAGTCCTGATGGCTGGAGAGGAACGGATAGGACGGCTGATCGAGTATGGCCCCAACAGCCAGATCTTCGACACGCCGCAGGACCAACGCACGGAGGCTTACGTAACCGGCCGAATAGGTTAGTTAGCCCGGCGCTGATGGCCGACAGAGTCCTGGAGGGATCAATGGCCAGAGCAGAATTTGACCGAGACCTTGGACAGCTTGAGGCTGAGATCGTGCTGATGGGCGGCATGGTCGAGAACGCGGTTCTCGAGGCTATTCGAGCGCTTGACCAGCGCGACCTTGAGAAGTCGCAGCAGATCATCGATGACGACGACCGCATCGATGACAAGGAGCAGGAGGTCGAGGAGTCTGCGATCTCGCTCCTCCGCAAAGAGGCTCCGGTCGCAACCGACCTGCGAAGGATCATGGCCGCGTTGTTCGCGGCCAGCGAACTGGAGCGCATCGGCGACTACGCCGAGGGCATTTCGAAGATCAGCCTGCTGATGGGACACGAGCCGCCGTTGAAGGAGCTGATCGACATACCGCGCATGACCGACATAGCGCTGACGATGCTGAAGCGCAGCCTCGAGGCGTTCGTAGCGCGAGACCAGGCCAGGGTCGAGGAGATCGCCAGCGAGATCGGCCGCATGGACGACGAGGTCGACGTGCTCTACGAGACGGTACAGACCGACCTGATCAAGCTGATGAAAGAGAACCCGGCGAATATCGAGCGGGCGACCTATCTGATCTGGGCAGGCCACAACATCGAGCGCGTCGCTGACCGTGCGACCAACATTGCCGAGCGTGCCATCTACCTGGCGACGGGTCAGTCGGTGAGTGTCGGCTCGGCAGAGAGTATGGCGGACGCGCTTTAGGCGGACGCGGCTAATACGCCTCGGACGGCCGCAGTGAACATGCTTGAGACAGTCCCACGGCTCGACCCTGGCCAAGAGTTTCTCGGTCTCGGCACTCGCATGGCTGTTAGTACAGCAGCGCGCCGGCTATCGACACGAAGGAA
The DNA here is from genome assembly GCA_028278465.1 of Dehalococcoidia bacterium. Taxonomy (GTDB): domain Bacteria; phylum Chloroflexota; class Dehalococcoidia; order Lucifugimonadales; family Lucifugimonadaceae; genus JAJCYX01. The sequence goes on from JANQEF010000246.1 coordinate 8,743, forward strand.
GCGCCGCTGGCATCGGCCGCGCACTGCTGGTAGCCCATCCACTGGCCGTCTGTGACCTCCGCCGCCCACAGCGCCATGTAGATCGGCGCGAGACCGCAGACCCGGCTGTAGTCGTGCTCCCGCCGCAGTACCTCCAGGAACGTGTCGCGGTCGCCCTTGATCACCGCTGACATCAGCTCAGTGTCGTGCTCTTCGATCTCGCGCTGAATCGGGTCGTCTGACTCCTCTTCGTCGCCGTACGCAGGACCGACGTGGGAGAGGTCGGCGGCGGCCACGAAGAGCGTCCTGCGATGCCGCGCCACCTGCTGGAGCATCCCGATGGCGTCGGCGATCTGCGAGTGGTCGTTGGGTGAGGCGTCTCGCAGTTCTCCGTCTTCCTGCACGTAGTCGCCCAGCGACCCGCAGAGCACGGGCAGCATCTGCACCGCGTTGTCGCCGACTGCCCAGTTGAGCCAGATCGATGCTAACTCGATCGAATGCTCGCTCCTGTGGTTGAACTCGTCTGCGAACGGATGGTCCTTAACGTCACGGTCTCGCTCCAGGACCCGCGCCAGCCTGCCGACGAGGTCGGTGTCCGTTGGGAAGATGTTCCATGGCGTCGCGTAGCTCTGACGCGTGAGCGTGAGTCGCGGCCCGGCGCCGTGGTGGTCGGTCCCGAACACCACGGCCAGCTCAACGTCCTGGAGATCAGGCGCCGTACGACGCCACAGCTCTGCGTAGGAGTCGCCGCCTCGCTGGTAGTCGATGTGCGGTGAGACGACCGCTTTCAGATCACGGCCCGATGGCTCCTGGTCGTCCGGGACATCCAGGGCAAAACCCTCGAACAGGTCGAGTAGCTCATCGGGGTCTTCGGGATACGCCTGCCCTTCCAGTGCCGGGATACGGAAGTCGGCCGAACGATACTCTTCCAGCAACCGGGCGGATTCGGCTTCATACTTCTGACCCTCGAGCAGGAACAGAGCATCCAGCTGCTCGAACAGGTCTCTGACCGCCTCGTCACCAACGTCCGTCTGTACCTTGCTGCGAGCCGCCGCGATGATCTCGTCAACGGTCAATGAGCCGTCGGCGTGGGCAAGGAACGGGCCAAGCTCGTGCCGGACGATGAGGGCTCTCTTCGCGATGCGGCGCGGGTCGTTGATGAGAAAGAAGCGTTCACCGTCCCGCTCCACGCGCTGGGCCTCGACCGGTCTCAGCTTCGGACGTAGCGAGCCCGCTGACATCGCTCTCCGTTTTCACATGTTCAAGGGTGGCGCCGGGCGAGCGGCGGGCAGGAAGAACTCCGCCCATGACGGAAACTGCCACCGTGAATCATACGTGGCAGAAGGCCACAAGGACGCACCGCGCAGCGAGGCGAACGCTCTACTCGCCAGATGGCAATCGCCTGTAGCGCCGGAGGCTAGGCCGACCTGGCCAGGCCGAACGCCAGTGAAGGGAGTGAGGGCCGGCGGCGGATCACGTGCCTGTCAGCCAGCTCCTGCAGCGACAGTGATGGTCCGCTGTCGGCCTCTACTACAGCAGTGCGCGATGAGCCGCCGCGCTGGACTATACGGTGAACGGTCCGCGTACTCACCCTGAACTGCCGGGCAAGCTCCGGCACCGGGATCCCGGCCTTCTTCAGGCGGAAGATCTCGTCGTCCCGCTGCCCGCGGTCTTGCCGCCGGGTCCAGCCGGGGTCATCGTACTTGCACATAGCGAGCGGGCAACTGAGGCACGACAGCGAGAACTCACAGCCGTCGTCCGCGTAACGCGTGTTCTCAGGCAACGTGTCAGACCGGACCGGTTGGAATGTCATCGTCATCGCGATACTCCAGGACTCTGTGACCCGAACACGGGTCCGACAACAGCTAATTCAAATCGGAGAGCGAAAAGCGCCTGCGCTCCCCGGTCATCGCCTCTTCGGCCATCGCCCCGGCATCCGCCTCCTCGAACACTGAGCCGGCGAAGCCGCGCAGGCCGTAGAACACCCGCACCATCGAGGTGCTCGAAAGCCGGGGCGCCACCCTTGCCCGGTACCAGCTCGCTGGCACCCTGTGCGCGGCGACCACCTCCAGCAGGCGGTCGGGGCTCACGGAACGTTCGGCCACCGGCATGTCGGCGCTGATGAACATCTGCCTGGCATCGCCAAGCGCAACTGTCCTGGCGCCGTCGGGACGCCACAGTTCGGAAGCGCCGGAGCCGTCCAGCCTTGCCACCAGGTCCAGCATCGCCGGATAGGTCTCCTCGGCGAAGTGGGGAGAGACAGCGGCGGATACCCCGCCGGTGCTGCGGCCAGACATCAGCAGAAAGAGCCTGATAGGAGATGCGAAACCGGTGATTGACGAAACCGAGTCGGCCTCGATTGTGAAGGTCGCGGGCGTGCGCCTCAGCAAAGCGGCGCTGATCGCCCTGCCTGCTTCGACGGGACCGGCCAGATCGCTCTGCTCTACCGCCGCCGGCCTCTCGAGTGTCATCACCATCTGTTCGTCTCCTTCAACCTCGTCCCCGCCACCGCACCAAACCTGCAACCACTGCCTTCACTGATTAGAACGGGCGTTCTAATATTGAACACTTGTTCTAAAAAGTCAAGCCCTTTTCTTGGCAAGTTTCCGTGTAGCCTCCCCGGACCTTTTTCTCGCCTCTTACTTGACCCTCGACGAAGCCGGACTTACCTTCTGCTGCGGCGCCCGCGCTCCGGCCCGACCGGCACCATGCCACCGCACGCCACACACCCACGCATCGAGAACGCAATGTACGCAGAGCTGATCTCAATCGGCTCCGAGCTCCTGCTCGGGCAGATCGTCGACACAAACGCCTCCTGGATGGCCCAGCGCCTCGCCGAAAACGGCGTCAACCTCTTCTACAAGACGACGGTCGGCGACAACTTCGAGCGCATGACCGCCATCCTCGAATCCGCCCTCGAACGCGCCGACGTCGTGATCACGGGAGGCGGAATCGGCCCCACACAGGACGACCTGACCCGCGAGGCCGTGGCGCATGTCACGGGACGGTCGGTCGTGGTTCACGAGCCGTCGCTGGAGGAGCTTCGTGAGAGGTTCCAGAAGCGCGGCTTCATCCTGACGAAGAACAACGAACGCCAGGCGATGATCCCGGACGGCGCCATCGTGGTGAAGAACCCGAACGGCACCGCGCCCGCGTTCATGGTCGAGGATCCCCGCGGCGTGGTGATCAGCCTGCCCGGCGTTCCCTTCGAGATGAAGTGGCTCTTCGATAACGAGGTACTGCCCTACCTGCGCGAAAAGTTCGGACTGGCGCAGACGATCCACTACCGCGTGCTGAAGGTTGCGGACATCGGAGAGAGCGCGGTCGACGACCGCATCGGCAAGCTGATCGCAGACTCGGAGAACCCGACCGTCGGCGTGCTGGCGCATCCCGGCCAGGTCGACGTACGCATCGCGGCGCGGGCGAACACGAAGGAAGAGGCGTCGCAGCTCATCGACCCGGTCGAGTCGGAGGTGCGCGATCTTCTCGGCGATCACGTCTTCGCGACGGACGACGAGACGATGGCGAGTATTACCGGCGAGTTGCTTCGCAACTCCGGCGCTTCGATAGCCACCTGCGAGGACCTGAGCGGCGGCGCGGTGGCCGACGCGGTGCAGGAAGCTGCCGGTCCTCTCTTCTCAGAAGGTGTGATCCTGAACTCGAACACGGCGCTGGACCGGTTGGCGGAATCGGGCGGTGAGCAGCCTCCATTCGAAGACGGCGAGACGCGCGCCAGGGCGCTGGCGCGGGCGATTCGTAAACTGGCAGGTACGGACATCGGCCTCGCCGTACATGCAGTCGCGGAAGGTGACCAGCGGACCGAGAACCTGGGCCGCGGTGAGACGTACGTCGCGCTCGCTACTGAAAAAGACGAAGTGGTCCGCCACGTGCGCAGCGCCGGCAGCGGGCGCCCGGATCGCCTGCGCGCCGCGCTGCACGCCCTGAGCCTGCTTCGACGGCATCTGCTCGGCCTCGACGATTAGGGCCAGCCGCCAGCTAACTGCGCGAAGCGACTCCAACGGCGGCTGTACCGAATTACCTATGCCCCGGTAACGCAGCCGCGACTATCTTGATTGCAGGGTCGCTCTGCTGAGAGCTGCCAACCGGCGTCGTGCCAGGGCGGAATCTCATATGGCAATCAAGAAGAACAGATCGTTCGTCATACTGCTGGCGGTGCTTTCACTCGCCGCGCTGGCGGCATGCACATCCCCGCCTCCCGCGACACCGACGCCGAACCCGACTCCAACCGCCACTGCAACGCCGATTCCCGTGGAAGCGATCAAGATCGACCCGCGCCTTGATCCAGATGCCTTCCTGGCCGCACTGCCGAAGGCGGAGGTCGACTGCGCCGCGAGCGCTGTTGGCAGCGTCGAGGTGCTGGCCGAGCTCGTCGCCTTCCCGGATGCGCCAACTGTCGATGTGAGCGACACGCAGCTAAAGGTGCTCGCCTCCTGTATCAGTGGCGACACCGTGCAGAAGGTCGTCATCGGCCAGCTGGAGCTGGAGACGGGCGGCTTGAGCGCTTCAAGTTCCGCCTGTGTCGCCACGCACACCGACGGCATCAACTTTGGCAGCCTGTTCGCCGGGCAGGTTTCCGATTCGGACACCATCGTCAGCACGCTGCAGGCGCTGTTCTGCCTGTCGGCCGAGGAGCGGCGAGCACTTGAGTCAAGCGACCAGGAGATCATCGATCTTTCCAGCCTCGGCGGCATCGACGCGCTCGAGTGCGCTATCGACGGTGCGGGCCCGACCGGCATTGAGTCGTTCGGCAGCATGTTCGGCTCAGACGGTGAGGTGAATGTCCTGGCCGTGAGCGAGTTGATGCCGCTGCTGATCGACTGCGGCGTTGTGAGTGACAGCACACTGGGTGACAGCGCCATCTCGGTAGACCAGTTCTCCTGCCTGTTCGAGCAGCTCGACCCCGAAACGCTCAACAGCTTCCTGGCAATAGCGGACGATCCCAATGCCACTCCTGACCTTTCAGGCGCAGTCGAGCTGCTGTCTGCCTTCACGGCGTGCGGTATCGACCTGCAGGACCTCGTCGACTCATCGGAGCCGCCGGGCGGCCAGCCAGGCGGCGGAGTTGTGGTCTCTTCCGAGCTGCCGATCTGCCTGTCCGACAACGGAGTCAACGCCTCGCTGGCTGCGAACTACGCTGCCGGGCTGGCGGACGCATCGGACCCGATGCTTGCTGCTGCGCTGGCAGCCTGCGAGGGCGGCAATGGCGGCGGTTCGAGCGGTGGAATCGTGGTTCCGGGCACGAACGGTGGATCGACCACCATCGACCCTTCAGTCTTCGACAGCCTGCCGATCACGGCCGAACAGGCGCAGTGTCTGATAGACGAGATCGGCCCGGAGCAGATCGAGGGCCTTGCGGACGGCACGACCAGCCCGCTTGCACTGCTCGGTCCCCTGGCGACCTGCAACATCTCCATCGCCGACCTGATCGCCGGATAGTCGGCAAGTAGCCATCGTCGCCGGGACCGTCTTCGAACCGCGTCTACTCGCGCCACGTCGGGCATCTCCGTTTCGCGGTGCTAGACTTGGCCCGCTCCGGACCATCATCAGCTTTAGAACGTTCGAAACCGCGGCCGTCACCACGCCTGACACCTCCCGAGGACGCCATGAAGAGCAGAGCAGCCATCCACACCCAGCACGGCAAGCCGCTAACAGTGGACGAGATCGAGATTCCGGACCCGAAGGACGATCAGGTCGTCGTCAAGCTCTTCTCGAGCGGCGTCTGTCACTCGCAACTGCACCAGATGCACAACACCGAGACGAAGACGCCAACGCTACTGGGCCACGAGGGCACGGGCGTGGTCACGTCGGTCGGAAAGGGCGTCACGCACCTGAAAGAGGGCGACCTGGCGATCGTCACATGGGTGCCGAGAGAGCCGATCCGCGGCCGCTGGACGCCCGAGCCGGGTGGAGCGACGTGGCAGGAACAGCCGCTGGGCGGCGCTACCTACACCTGGGGCGAGGATGTGATCGTCTGGGGCGGATACGTCGTCAAGATCGATGACGACAACCCTAAGGACATCAGCTCAATCGTCGGCTGCGCGGTGCTCACCGGCGCGGGCGCTGTGCTACACACGGCGAAGGTGCGGCCCGAAGAGTCGGTGGCCGTGTACGGCGTCGGCGGCGTCGGGCTCTCGGCACTGCGTATGGCCGTGCTGTTGAGCGCGTACCCGGTGATCGCAGTCGACCTCGACGACGAGAAGCTGGAGTTCGCAAAGAAGTTCGGCGCCACTCATACGGTCAACGCCAGCAACACCGACCCGATCGAGGCGATTCACGAGATCACCGGTGGCGGGGCCGACTACGCCTTCGACGCCATCGGGCTGCGCATCACCAACGAGCAAATCCTGCCATCGGTGCGCGGCGGCGGTCCGGGAGCGGACAACGTCGGCGGCATGGCGTGCCTGATCGGCATGCCGGGCAAGGAGATGACGGTCGACCCTGGTCACTTCATGTTCCATCAGCGCCAGTATCGAGGCTCGCTCGGGGCGACCTACCCTGACAAGGACTTCAACATGTACCTGCGCATGCACAAAGACGGCAGGTTCCCGCTGGACGAGCTGGTGACGAAGCGGTACAAGCTGGACGAGATCAACGAGGCGACCAACGCTCTGCAGTCTGGCGAGATCTTCGGCCGAGCGATCATCGAGTACTAGGCCGGCGGACGAGCCACAGAGCCGCTCGGGCCAAACACTGTCAACACCGGCATGAGGACACGCGTCGCTGGCGGGATTTCCGGCGTACTCTGGTAAGAGCACTTCGATCTTTGCCAGGAGTTGGCGATCATGTTCGGCTCCCGCAGATTCCGGCTGATTGGCCTTACGGCAGTTCTTTCTGTCGTGGCGGTCAGCTGCTCGTCAGGTGACGAAGCCGCTGCGCCTACAGCAACCTCGTCCGATCCTGACCTGCCGACATCTCCCACCGCAACGGCCATCGTGGCGAGGACCACTCCGACTCCAGACGCCTCCGGATCGCCGACACCGGTCGCCCACAGACCTCCGGTTCGAGTCGAGATACCGCCGACCGGTCCGACCACAACCGCAGATGGACTTACGGTCCAGGAAGTGCTGCGGCGGTCGAAGGAGCACGCGCTGGCCGCTACCTCGTTCCGAAGCCGGTCGGTCCCGCCGGAGTCACACGGAGCAGAGGCGCGGGAAAGGAGCCGGGCGTCTTTCATCGAGTATGTGGCGCCAGACATGCAACGCCGCATCGGGAGCGACGGAGAGGTCGACATGATCGTGGTAGGCGATGCGCTGTACCGGCCGAGCAGCAACGACGACGGGAAGTGGTGGATATCGGAGGGGTTCCAGGGATTTGTTGCAGCAGCGCTCCCGACCCGTATGATCCCGTTCGACCTGGCAGGAGCCAGCTTCATCGATCTCGGTGACCCCGAGTACTTCGTCATCCAGGGCTATGCCAACTCGCTGTACCGAGTCGGCGCCTCGCCACTTCCCGGCACTGACACACCGAAGCTCCACGAGCTGAGGATTCGGAAGGACAGTTCTTCAGCTCGAGAAGCTGGGCGATCCCGCTGGTTGTCGAACACGACGAGACGCTCGATGAGACGACGTTGCTGGTGCGACAGGCGGAGATCCTGGCGAGGCCGGAGGATGTCGGGCTGGAGATCTTCCACTACAACGTCGATATCGACATACAGCCACCCGACAGTTGGTTTGCCGGCGCCTTTCCACGTGAGCCGATGGAGGACGATACTGGCGTCCATCGCAATACGAAGATCACCTACCTGCTGACGCAACCCGTGGAGATCGCGGACCTTTCCATCTCTCCTGAGATTGAGCTGACTTTCCTGGGCGAAGAGCCTGCGCAAGGCAGCGCTGTTCGCCGGCGATACGATCTGGTGACACCACTCGAGCTGGCAACCGAGTACACGCTGACGCTCACATGGGGCAACAGTGAGAGCGACATGCAGACCATGTCGTGGAGCTTCACGACGGGACCTTCGGCCGCCTCAGCCATACGGCACTGAGCTCGTTCAACGCCTCCTACTCCAGGTGAGCGATCTCGTTCACGCCGTGGACAATGTATCCGGCCCCGTTGCCTTCGACCGTAGAGACCGAGCCGTTTTCGAACATCGTCGTCATAACCTTCGACGGCTCGCGGCCCGAGTAGTGGTCGATCGCCACGCTCTTCACACCGCCGTGGGTGAACACGGCAACAGTCGCGTCCGGCTCGAATCTCCCTGCCAGCAAGTCCAGGCCGGTCAGCACGCGGCTGCGGAACACATCCCACGTCTCTCCGCCCATGTCGGAGCAGTCCATCACGAACTCGTCGAGGCGCTTGCGCGTGTAGGGGCTGACGCCGTCTCCCGGCCTGCCGATATCGATCTCCGTCAGCTCCGGGATCACAGTCGTCTCGATGCCGAGCGCTGACGACAGCGGCTCGGCGGTCTGCAGGGCGCGCACCGCATCGCTCGCAACCACGTGCGTGACGGCGAGGTTCGAGAGCCACTCGCCCGTCTGCTTCGCCTGCCTGTGGCCGAGGTCTGTCAGAGGCGCCGAGTAGCCGTACACGCCGTTCTCACCGCGTTGCGTGTCGCCGTGCCTGATGAGAAATATCTTCATGCGGGATCAGATCCCCATCGTGCGGTCGATGTCGTCCTGGAAAGAGCTCACCGCTCCCGAAACTACATCCTCAACATTAACTCTTCTCGCCGCTTCCCCGGATTCCATGACACCGTAGGCGAGCGCCAGCGCAGC
>JANQEF010000264.1 GCA_028278465.1 Dehalococcoidia bacterium
ATGTACGGCACATCGAAGCCAAGCGCCAGGTTGTACGAGCTCTCCTGCAGGACTTTCGACCCGACCATCGGGACCGGCACCCACGGCATGAGCGCCTGCGCCATCTCGCCCGCATGCGAGTCGATCAGGTAGTCGGACCGTGAAACGATCTCGAAGAGCGTGTCGGCCAGGCATTCTGAGTATGTGCCACCCGGGTTACCGGGGAGCTGGAAGTGGAGCTCCTTCTGGTCAACCGGGTTCAGCTGCATGTTGCGTTCCATGAACGCCTGGGTCGAGATGACGGGGATGACGATCAGCTGACCCTTTAGCGACTCCGGCGTCACGCTCCTGATCAGCCGCTGAGTGGCGAGAATGCCGGAATACTCGCCGGCATGCATACCGGACATTACGGTGAACGTCGGCCCCGGTTCGGAGCCGGTCACTACCGCGACCGGGATCTCCACCGCCTCGCCTGAATGGTGCTCTCGGGTGACGACCAGCTCTCGCAGGCCCGGTTCGGACTCGAACTCGAGGTCTTCCAGTTTCACGACTTGCGGCATGGCAGCAGCTTAAGGCATCGAGCGAAGGCGCATCTGCGACCAGCGGTTCGTTGATAACCTGCGGGCCATCCGACGCAGCCCGGCTCTGCGTCACTGACCTGCCTCAATCGACGCCAGCTCCCTCCACGGAAACCATCCATGAAGATCACAAAGATAGAGACGATACATGTCGATGAGTTCTGGCACGTTATGTGGATCAGGGTCCACACCGACAACGGCCTCATCGGGCTCGGCGAGACCTGGTACCTGCCGCGTGCCGTCGCCGCCGTGATCCACGAGATCTTCGCTCCCAGCATCATCGGCCAGGATCCGATGAACCGCGAGGGCATCTGGTCAACCCTGTTCGGCATGGCAGAGGGCTTCGGCTACGCTGGCGCCGAGTTCCGTGCGCTGTCAGCGCTCGATATCGCCCTGTGGGACATCGCAGGACAGGCCGCCGGACAGCCGATCTACAACATGCTGGGCGGAAAGGTGAGGGACCGCGTCCGCATCTACAACACGATCGGCAGCTACGGCGATATCCAGGACGACGAGTTCGAGAAGCGTGACCCTGCCGGCCTCGCACAGAGCCTGATCGACGAGGGCGTCACGATTATGAAGGCCTATTACCTGGCCGAGACCGGGCTGGAGACCGAAGGCAACTTCGTAAGCGCGAAACAGATCAAGGACGCCCTGAAGCCCCTGGCCGAACAACGTAAAGCTGTCGGAGACCAGATCGAGATCGCGCACGACGGCGGTGGGCTCTGGCAGCTTGCGCCGGCGATCCGAATCGTGAAAGCGATGGAGGAGTACGACATCTTCTGGCAGGAGGAGATGATCCGGCCGGTGAATGTCGAGACACACCTCAAGCTGGCGGCCGAGACCTCGACGCCGGTCTGCGCAGCCGAGCGGCTGATCTCAAAGTGGCACTTCCGCGAGTTCATCGAGCGCGGCGCGGCCGAGATCGTGATGCCGGACCTGATCTGGACCGGTGGGATAACGGAGACGAAGAAGATCGCAACGCTTGCCGAGACCTACCAGACGCCGGTGGCGCCGCATGACTGGACCGGTCCGGTGAACGTATTCGCCTGCTCACACATCTCAATGTCGTGCCCGAACGTCATCGTCCAGGAGACCAACCGCGCCTACTACCGCGGCTGGTACGACAAGTTCGTAGAACCGAACGTCGACATCCGCGACGGTTACCTTTACGCCACCGAGGAGCCCGGCCTTGGCACCCGACTGAAGGACGAAGTGCTTGACCGGTCAGACGTCCACGTCGAGATGACGGACGAAGCGCGGGACTGGAACTGGGCAGGCTTCATCGACCCCGGCCAAAAAGTCTCCCACTACTACCAGCCAAAGGTGCCGGGCCAGGAGTAGATCGCTATCCACTTTGAAAGGATCGTATGCGGGCTCTCTTCAGGAAATACGTGCTGCTGGTAACCCTCGCTAATGTCGTCGCCTTAATAAGTACTTGCTCAGGATTCGTATTCAACTACGTAGAGAACAATTACGATGGCAAGCTCGCCATAGTGTTGCTCGCACTCGGGTCGTACGTTGTGGCGTTTTTCTTAGGCCTGTACTTGTCTGGATTTCGCCCTTCGGAGATCAAGGTCGATACAGCACCTCGAGATTTCTATACACCACACACCCCTGGAGCTTCAACAGTTCTCGAGGAGTCCAGAATTCGGCTGCAGTTGCAGTTCCAGCAATTCGATGCGCTGGATGCCAAGTTGCAAGCGTATCTGAGCTTCGGGATGACTTTAGTTGCGCTGTTCTTCGCCGTCCTAGCGCTAGACGATACTCAGGGGCAGACGGTTCCGATCGTGATCGCGGAAACGTCTTTAGGTGCTCTCGCTGTTGTGATCGTTGCTGCGACGCTAATCGCGAGTCGGGTCGCGACGTTAACGGGAGGGCCGGACCCGGTCAGTCTCGCAGCCTACTCTCGCCGGAATCAGCTAAGCGATCAGCAGGTCTTGTTGGATACGACTCGCCTGAACGACGGAGCGTTCGTGGAAAACGCTTTCAAGATTCAGCGGAAAACGCGGCTAGTCAAAGTAGCTCAAGATGCTACGGCATTGCTAGCCGGGACGTCAGTAGCCGGGCTAGCCATCGTCGCGATCTTCTGAACTTTCGTCAGGTTCCTCGTACCGAACTCCCCGCTCTGCATCCGCCTGATCGGGGACCATTTTCTCGAAGTGCGTGTGGTCGATGTCGTCTTCGGAGTCCGGCGGTTTTTTGCCGTCGTCAAAGGCTAATTGTTCTTGATTCGGCATAGAGCCTGTCCCAACACAACGAAATAGTGAAAAGATAGTACTTAGGCGAGGCTCCGACTGCAAGCACGGCTGGGTGATCGCCGCCGGCGAATTCAGCGGCTTCTAGTTGCGACTGCAAGTACACTTAGCGCATGAACGACATCGTCACCGGGTTCGCGTTGATCGCCATCGTGATGCTGGCGACACCGCTCGTCTCCGGGCTCGTCGACCGCTCGCCGCTCTCATTCGCCTTTCTCTTCCTGCTGCTCGGACTGGCTATCGGCGAGGGTGGATTCGGGCTGATCGAGTTGGACGCGCACGCGCCGATCCTGGAGATCGTCGCCACGCTCACGCTGGCGCTCGTCCTCTTCCTCGACGCCGTGAAGCTGCAGATCGAAGAACTTAGGGCACGCTGGCTTGTGCCGGTCCTCGTGCTCGGCCCCGGAACGATCATCATCATCGCGCTCGGCGCGGGCGCCATCACCTCGCTCATAGGAATATCGCTGCTGGTGGCGTTCATGGGCGGAGCGATACTCGCCTCGACCGATCCCGTAGTGCTGCGCGAGGTGATTCGCGATTCCCGAATACCGCGCTCCATCCGGCAGGCGCTGCGCATCGAGGCCGGAATGAACGACGTCGTCGTCCTGCCGACGATACTGATCCTCATCGCCGTCGCAGGCTCGGCCAGCAGCACCTTCGGCGACTGGTCGTCGTTCCTCGCCAAGCTTCTGATCCTCGGGCCTGCGATCGGGTTTGCGATCGGTGGCATCGGCTCGTGGGCGATGTTCCAGATCGACAAGAGAACTCCGATCCGCCGTGAGCTGCAGAGCATCTATGGCCTCGGCATTGTGCTTGGCGCATATGCAGCAGGAACCGCAGCCGACGGCGACGGATTCCTCGCAGCATTCGCGGCAGGACTGGCCGTCGTGCTGTTGAACCAGACGCTATGTGACTGCTTCCTGGAGTACGGTGAGGTCACATCCGAGATGGCGATGCTGCTCTCATTCATCCTCTTTGGCATCGTCCTGTCCGGCGTGCTGCCGGACGCGCCGCTGGGGCCGACGATCGGGCTCGCCGCACTCGTGATCTTCGTCATCAGACCGCTGACTCTCGGCCTTGTGCTGCTCAGGGCGAAGATGAGCTGGGAGGCACGCGCCTTCATCAGCTGGTTCGGGCCGAGAGGCCTGAACTCGCTGCTGCTGGCGTTGCTGGTGGTGCATGCGCACATAGCTGAGGCGGAGCTATTGCTGGCGGTCGTAGGTCTCGTCGTGCTCGTCTCGACAGTTCTGCACGGCGCCAGCGCAACTCCGATCACCGCCTGGTACGCACGGAGGATCAGCGATTCGGTCCACGAAGAGGAACGTGAGTCAGATGCCGCCGGCATATTCGGTGATCACGATGAGGCAGTGCCGCGGATGGGTGTCAGTGAGTTGAACGAACTCCTCTCCGGCGCCGAGCCACCGATCATCCTGGATGTCCGCTCGCGCATGAGCTACGAGCATGACAACGGCCGCCTGCCTGGGGACATCCGCGTTCCCGCCGACCAGGTTGCCGCATGGGCGCGCGGCAAGATGCCGGATAGAACCGTGGTGGCGTACTGCACCTGACAGGATGAAGCTACCAGCGCCCGTGCGGCGCACGAACTGAGAACTCTCGGCTGGGACGCGTTTGCCCTGGAAGGTGGGTTCGCAGAGTGGCAGCGGAACTACGGGTCGGAGGCGATCGATCCAGAGGACGATGCACAGGTCGTGCCTGTGTACGACAGGCTGTAACGGCAGCCGCGCAACTGGCGAAGGCCACTCGGGAGAACCGATCTGAACCGGATAGACGAGATTAATCGACACGGCGCCGAGAGAGACGTTGAGTCCAGCGGCAGTTCGCTACGACACCGCATGACCGGCTTCCTGGCCCGGCTTTTCGGATTCTCGAAGTCCGCCGTTTGCGCCCTTGGCCGATCAGTCAGGTAGATCGTGCGTCGGGTCTGCTCGGACTCCCTAGAGCGGCAGGCTCACCCTTGAGCCGGACTGCCACGCCTCCTGCACGGCGTCGGTGAACTCCATGTACTTCACGCCGTCTGTGAAGTTGGTGCGGGTCACCGGCTCGACGCCGCGGATGGCGTTGACGAACTCCTCCTCCACACGCCAGCTTCCGAGCTTGTCGTCAGGCACGACGATCTCCGACATTTCGGAGTCTCCGCGCTTTCCGCCCGTAATACGAAGCTGCTGCGCGGCGGGCTGAGAGAAGTCCATCTTGTCGATGTGGATCGTGCCCTGGTCACCGAATATCCACAGGTCGAACGGCGGCTGGAACGTCCCGATCGCCGTCGCGACCGACATGTTCACCGTTCCTCCGCCGGCCAGCGTGTAGAGAACATCGAGCTGGTCCGGAATCGTCATCTCGGCGCGGATCCCGTCAGCGTTCAGCCGGTGCTTCACAACCGTCTGAGCCTGCGCCTGCACGGATGAGGCGTGACCGACAAGGCGCATGACGTTCTCGTACCAGATGCCCATCGTCATCACGTTGTTGCCAGACAGGTCACGGTCGTGTCGCCAGTGGACCGGCGTGCCGTTGTCCGGCCAGTTCATCTCGTTGAAGGCCCTGAGGTTCACATGGAGCACGTCGCCGACGTATCCGTCCGTGATCAGGTCGATCAGGTGCGCCTCGGCGGACATCGTGTGCGGCGGTGGCACGATCTGGGTCACGAGGTCAGGATTCGCCTTCGACGCGTCGAGCATGTCGTTCGCCTCTGAAGCGTCCATCGCCATGCAAGCCTCGCACAGCACATGCTTTCCGGCGTCCAGCGCCGCCAGCGTGAGGGTGCGGTGCATGTACGGCCAGGTGCCGATACAGACAGCGTCGATCTCTTCGTCCTCAATCAGCTCGACCCAGTCTTCGTAGGCTCTGGCGATCTCGTACTCGTCACAGACGCGCTGGCTCGAAGCGAGCGAGCGGTTTGCGACTCCAGCCAGTTCCACTCCCGGCTGTGCCCTGAGACCCGGAATGTGTCGGAGAGCCGTGTTGGCTCCTGCCCCGACGAAACCGATTTTGATCGTGTCCTCAGCCATCTGGCGCTCCTGGAATTTAGCCTGGATATCAGCAGAAAGGGTGGTGGATTGTCCGGCGAAAAGAGTATCCGACAACGCTGAAGTTTGCCACGCGCCGCGATGCCCTGTGTTCTGGCACACTTGTGGCGCGCATGGCCGGGAATCGAAGCCCGGAGCAGACAGCAGAAACGAGGTCTCGTGACTACGGTAGCCGAAGATGTGCAGCAGACCGGTGAAGGGGTCCAGATCGCCTGGTCCGACGGCCGAACCTGTCTCTATCCGTACAGGTATCTGCGGCTCCAGTGCGCCTGCGCCTCGTGCATCGAGGAGATGACTGGCAGGAAGCTTCTAAACGTCGCGTCGGTGCCCGAAGACATCATCGTCGTCGACTACATCACAGTCGGCAAGTACGCCTTGCAGTTTCTCTGGTCGGACGGGCACGAGACCGGCATATACCCGTACACGATGCTGACCCGGCTGGCCGAGAACGACGAGGCGGTTGTGTGCTCCTGAAATCTCGAACCGGTTCGTTGTAAGGTCTTCTTCGCAGGCAAATTCGCTGGTCTCAGGCAAGAAACAGAACCATGACAGACACCGCTGACGGCCCAAAGATCACGCTGTTCATTGACAACCTCGAAGACGCCACCATGCGGCGGATCAGGCAACTCGGCGTCACCTACGTGTGCATGTCCGACTACGAGCTGCCTTGGACCGAGGAGCGCCTGAAACATCGCATGGACCGGCTGGCGTCGCACGATCTGACGCTGTTCAACCAGATGTTCGAGGGGTTCCCGAACGCCATCTACGGCCGGCCCGGTCGCGACGAAGACATCGAGAAGGTCATCCAGTCGATTCGCGTGGCCGGCAAGCTCGGTCTGCCGGTGATGGAGTACAACTTCTACGCGCACCGGATCGTCGAGGGCTACTACGATGCCGAAGGTCGAGGCGGGTCCGCGTATACGGCCTTCGACTACGAGCTGATCAGGGACCTTCCGCCGTTGCCCGGTGTTGGCGCCCACACGATGGACGAGATGTGGGACAACGTCACCTACTTCCTCAAGGCCGTCGTGCCCGTCGCCGAGGAAGTGGGTGTGAGGCTGGCGCTGCATCCGAATGACCCGCCGGCCCCGATCAGCCGTGGTTCCGAGCAGATCATGGGCAGCATCGAGGGCTGGAAGAAGCTGGTCGATATCGTGCCGAGCCCGCACAACGGCATCACTTTCGACTGCGGCGTCACGCGGGAGCTCGGCGGTGATCCAGTCGAGGTCTGTCGCTACTTCGGCGAACTGGACCAGATCAACCACATGCACTACAGGAACGTGATCACTGAGATTCCCGGCCAGAAATACACCGAGGTGTACCTGGATGAGGGCGAGGTGGACATGTTTGCGGTGATGAAGGAGCTGGTGCGGCAGAAGTACCCGCGGTTGATCTACCCGGAGCACCCGCCGCTGATCGACGCCGACCGCGAGCACCCGTTCGAGGGCATCTCTTCCACCCGTTACAGCGGCTTCGCGTATACGACGGGATACGCCCGCGCCATGCTTCAGGCCGCGCAGCGCTCAGCCTGATCTGAAGGCTCGTCTGCTTCACATGTGACACCGCGGTTCGAGGTGGCGCGCTCTGCGTTATAGGCTCTCGCGCAGGTTCTACCTGTTCGGAGGGCGCCGTGGTCACCGAGGTCAAAGAAACCGTCTACTCGACCGGTCCGGTCGGTCCCGCGATACGTGACTTCCCTGCCGAGGAGCGACCACGGGAACGGCTTCGCCTGCGCGGCGCCGGGAACCTGTCGAACCCTGAGCTGATGGCGATCCTGCTGCGCACCGGCATGGAAGGCGAGAACGTGATCGCCATGTCGTCGCGGCTTCTGTCGGTGGTAGAGGGGCTGCAGGGACTTTCGAGGGCGAGCTACGAAGAGCTGTGCGAACTGAAAGGCATCTCAGATGCCAAGGCGTGTCAGCTTCTCGCAGGTATCGAGCTCGGTCGCCGTGTGGCTGCGCTTGAGCCCAACAACGCGCCTCGCATCGGCTCTCCGGCGGATGTCGCGGCCCTCTACATGCCCGAGATGTCCGCGTTCGACCGTGAGCATATGCGTGTGGTGTTGCTGAACACCAAGAACCAGGTGGTCGGGACCGAGGAGCTCTATGTCGGCAGCGTGAACGCCGCGCTCGTTAGGCCTGCCGAGGTGTTTGCGGCCGCGGTCCGGCGGAACCTGCCCGCCGTGATGGTCGTGCACAACCACCCATCCGGAGACGCCACGCCAAGCCCAGAAGATATCCGGCTTACCAGTCAGCTCGTCGAGGCCGGTCAGCTTCTTGATGTCGAAGTGATCGACCACGTCGTGATCGGGCAGGGCAGGTTCGTCAGCATGCGCGAGAAGAAGCTCGGCTTCTGATTGACCTCAGTTCGCCAGCCAGGCGAAGCGCGTGACAGGACCGTCGTGGTCTCTCATCCTGCCGCCCTGCATGGTGCCCGCAACCGGGAAGCCGAAGTCGTCCAGCACCTCGCCGATGTCCAGCGGATCAACACCCTTCAACTTGCTGCCATAGTGCCCGACGATCAATCGCCCGCCAGGCTTGACGCAGCGGTCCAGCAGCCGTGCAACATATGGAGCAAGGAAACTCTCAGGCACGCAGTCCGCCAGCGAGTAGACGAAGTCGAACTTCACCGGTGGCGTAAACTCCCAGGCGTTCGCCACCCAGAAGTGGTCCGCTACGCCGGGCCAGCGCTTCATCGCCTCGGTCACCAGTCCTGCGTTCATATCGACGCCATACGGGACGAGGTGCCAGCGCTTTTCAAGAGTCGCCCAGGCGCACACCGACTCAAGCAGGTAGCCGTTGGCGCAGCCGACGTCCATGAAAGTGCCATCACGGTCCACGGCTTCGACGATCGGCCCTCGCTCCTCCTTCCAGCGAGTGGTGCCTCCGTCGAAACCAGACTGCAGCAGCGGATCGTCCGAGGCGAGGTACTGCGATTCAAGCGCACGGACGTGGGCGAGGAACTCTTCTGGAAGTCGTGTTGTGCTTGATGTAGTCATCTCTGGTGAAGCATGGAGGCCGAACTTCGGTCTTGAGGGGTGGCCCGGAAGCAATACGCCGTTGGACGTCGCCGTGTTTATGGTAGTGTTCGGGTCGCTCGAAAGGCCGCACGGTCTGACCCGGGTTTCTTCCGATGACCACCTCAAGCGTCCGCCGATATGCACCGGTGATCCACGATGAATGGTGAGATAGATTTCAACGCTGACATAGGCGAGTCTTTCGCCGGGTACAAGATGGGCATGGACGAGGAGATCGTCCGGCACATCACCTCGGCCAACATCGCCACCGGCTTCCACGCTGGCGACCCTGACTGGATGGCGCGCACCGTAGCGCTGGCCGAGGAGCAGGGCGTCGGCATCGGGGCTCATCCCGCCTATCCCGACCTCTCAGGCTTCGGCCGTCGGGAGATGGCGCTGACTCCCGACGAGATACATAACGCCGTTAAGTACCAGGTCGGCGCGCTCGCTGCGTTCACTTCGGACCACCGGCTTCAGCACGTCAAGCCGCACGGCGCGCTTTACAACAGGGCGGTGCACGACGAGCCGGTCGCAAGAGCGATTGTGACCGCTGCCAGGTCCATCGATCCCGACATGATCCACGTAGTGCTGGCAGGCTCAGCCTGGGAGCGGGTCGCACGTGACGAAGGAGTCCGCGTCGCCAGGGAGTGCTATGCCGACCGGGCCGTGACTCCGGAAGGCACGCTGGTCCCGCGCTCGCAGGAAGGCGCCGTCGTGCACGACGAGGCGCAGGTCATCGAGCGCTCGCGCAAGCTGGCGACCGAAGGCCGCGTTGTAGCGGTCGACGGTACGGAGATCGACTTCAGCGCCGACTCGATCTGTCTACACGGCGACACAGCGGGCGCCGTGCAGCTGGCGAGCTCTGTCAGGACCGAGCTGGTAAAGGCGGGCGTGAAGATCAGGCGGATGTCGGAGATCGTCTAGCCCTCGGAATGGACCGATCGCTTGAGCACAGACGTTGACCAGCCATCCGACCCGCCGTCGGTCGTGCCCGTCGGCGACCAGGCCGTGAATGTCGAGTTCGGCGCTGAGATCGACGATGCGATCAACGAGCGGGTCTACGCTTTCGCAGACGCATTGTCGGCGCAGTCTCCTTCATGGATGCGGGAGCTTGTGCCAACCTACAGGTCACTGCTCGTCTACTACGACGCGCTCACCTTTGACCTGGACACCGTCACCGCGGAACTGCAGGCGCTGATATCTGGCGCTGGCACGCAGAATGCTCGGGAAGCTGAGCGGTCACAGCTTGTCTACGAGTTGCCAACCGCGTACGGCGGCGACTACGGGCCTGACCTCGACAGTGTCGCGGAGAACGCCGGTATCGACGCAGGTGAAGCGGTGGCGATCCATTCGGGAACGGCCTACCGCGTCTACATGATCGGCTTTTCACCGGGGTTCCCGTATCTCGGCGGCATGGACCAGCGGATCGCGACGCCGCGACTGCCCACTCCGAGGACACGCGTTCCGGCCGGTTCCGTCGGAATCGCCGAGTCGCAGACAGGCGTCTACCCGACAGCTTCGCCCGGTGGTTGGCAACTGATCGGGCGAACACCGGTCCGGCTTTTCGACCACGAGAGGACTCCGCCGTCTGTCCTGCAGCCCGGGCACTTCGTGCGGTTCGTTCCGATCGAACCGGCCGAATACGCGGAGGTCGAGCAGGCCGTCGCCCGCGGGGATTTCGAGATCAAGGTCTCGGAGCTGGGGCGATGAGCCGGGAGCTGATCGTCCACGGTCCCGGACCGCTTTCACTGGTCCAGGATGCAGGTCGATCCGACTACCAGAGATATGGAGTGTCTGTGAGTGGAGCGCTCGATCCCGAGGCGTTGTTGATCGGCAACCTGCTCATCGGGAACGACGAAGCTGCGGCCGCGATCGAGGTGACTTTCGGCGGTGCGGAGTTCGAGTTTACTCACGACACCGTTGCGGCGTTGACCGGAGGCGATCTGCAACCTTCGCTGGACGGCACACCACTCTCTCTCTGGGAGTCGTTCGTTGCTCCCGCCGGTTCAGTGTTGAGAATGGCAGGGCCGCGAAACGGCCTTCGCTCCTACCTGGCGGTTGAGGGCGGGATCGACACCGAACCGGTGCTAGCGTCGCGCTCCACACACGTTTCGTCAGCGCTCGGCGGCATCGACGGCACGGCGCTAAAAGCCGGGGACCGGCTTCGGCTGGGTCCTGCTGAGAGCACTGACGGGCCCGGCGCGCAGTTTCCCGAAAACCTCCGACTTGAACGAGCGAACGAGCTGCAGATCCGGGTCGTTCCAGGTCCGCAGGATGCTCAGTTCACGGACTCCGGCATCGAGACCTTCTACTCTTCGACATATACGGTCACGGAGAGTTCAGACCGGCAGGGCTTGAGGCTGGATGGACCAGAAATCGGAGCGGTCGATGAACGCTATGACATAGTGTCCGACGCCGTTGCGTTCGGCTCCGTCCAGGTTCCCGGCGACGGCAAGCCGATCATCCTGCTGGCCGATCGGCAGACCACCGGCGGCTACGCCAAGATCGGGGTCGTGGCCACGGTCGATCTGCCGCTTCTCGCACAGGCGGCGCCGGGCGTGGCAATCCAATTCGTCCGGATCTCCGCGTCAGAAGCTCAGTCGCTCATGCGCGAACGCCGCACTGCGATTCTCGATGCCGATCTGCTCGGTGATCTCAAGGCCGTGCGCTCGGCGATGTCGGTCAACGGAGTGGAAGTTGAACTCGAGATCGAATGCCGGCCCCAACAGCTGGCCCGTAGCGAAGGAACCTCCGCGACGGCGACTATCAACGGTCTCACCTCGACCGTGCGCATCGAAGAAATCGATCCCGAACCGCTGGTATAATCTCGCCCGCAGATTCGATCTCGCTCGCGGCCACGGCATTTCCGACTCCGTGGCCGCTTTGCGGCAGGGGACGACACGACGTTCGACCAAGAAGTGCTGACCGACGGACTGTGGCTCAGCCTCATAGGCATGGGAGTGGTGTTTGCCGTCCTCTCCCTGCTCGCACTGTCGATACGAGCCTTCGAGCGCATCGATTCGCTGATCCCCGAGGGCGGCTCGACCGTCGACACCGAGGCCCAAACCGCCGAGCCCGCGCCCGTGGCTTCCGGCGAGGCCGCGCTACCGGGTTCGGATGATGCCACGACCGCCGCTGCGATTGCGGTGGCTCTAGCGCTGGCCGAGACCGGAGGCGACGCTTCTTCAACTATGACTCTGCCGTCTGGAAGCCGTGCGGCTTCAGCTACTAACACCTGGGTCGCGGCCGGTCGCGGACGCGAGATGGCGAACCGGCTGGCACGGCAGTCGCAAGGGAACCGGAACAGGTAATGAAGCAGTATCGGATAACCATCAAGGGCGGCGAGTACGACGTGACCGTCGGTGACGTTTCTTCGAGTCCCGTGACGGTGACCGTCAACGGCGAGGACTACCAGGTCGACCTTCCCGACGCCTCCGGTGCAAGCCCGTCCACCTCTGCAGCGTCTCCCACGCCAGCGCCTCGTCCCGCTGCTCCACGCCCGCAGACCCCGGCGAGCCCGCCACGTCCTTCCGCTCCGGTTGGAGGCGACGACGGCTCTATACGCGCGCTCATGCCCGGCCGAATCATCAGCGTAAGCGTGTCTGTCGGACAGCAGGTCACGGCCGGCGACGCTGTGCTGGTGATGGAGTCGATGAAGATGGAGAACACGATCTCCGCAGTTAAGGGCGGAACTGTGACCGCCGTCCTCGTCGCCGAGGGCGACTCGGTGCAGCACGGTCAAACAATGATCGAGATCGATGCCTCGTGACCGCAGCCGGCTACAAACACCTCCCACAGCCCCTGAGCAGGAGATTCCACGACGATGGATGACGGCACGGGGCTAAGCGAGGTCTGGAAGGGCTTTACCGCCATTGGCGATGACCCGCGAATCATCGCCATGTGGGCCATTGCCGCCGGCCTGTTCTACGTCGGGATCGCACGCAAAAAGGAGCCTCTGCTCCTGATCCCGATCTCCATGGGCATCCTGCTCGCTAACATGCCGCTCGGTGTCCTGATCAGCGAAGGCGGCGACGGCGAGCCCGTCGGCTTCCTCAAGTTGCTCCAGGACACCGGTCTCAGCACCGACCTCCTGCCTCTCCTGATCTTCCTTGGCCTCGGCGCTGCGGTCGACTTCGGACCGATGCTTTCGAACCCGAAGACGCTGCTGCTCGGCGCGGGCGCTCAGGCCGGCGTATTCGTGGCCGTGATCGGCGCCATCTTGCTCGGGATGCTCGACGCCTTCGATTTTGACCTGACCGATGCTGCGGCTATTGGGATCATCGGTGGAGCGGACGGCCCAACAACGATCTTCATCGGCACACGAATGCATCAGATCGCGCAGGACTTCATCAGCCCAACCGCGGTGAGCATCGTCGGCGCGACAGCGGTTGCCGCCTACTCCTACATGGCTCTTGTGCCGATCATCCAGCCGCCGGTCATCCGCTTCTTCACGACGCAGAAAGAGCGCCGCATCCGGATGGAGTACTCGGCTCGGCCCGTCTCGAAGCGCACCAAGGTGATGTTCCCGATCGTGACGACCATCGTGGTCGGGGTTGTGGCGTTCGATGCAATCGGGCTGGTCGGCATGCTGATGCTGGGCAACCTGATCAAGGAGTCCGGCGTCGTGCCTCGCCTCGTCAGCGGCGTCGACAACCTGATGAACATCGTCATCGTTCTGCTCGGCCTCGCGGTCGGCGCCACCATGCCGGGCAGCGTCTTCCTGCAACCCGAGACGCTGGCGGTCTTCTTCCTCGGGCTCTTTGCGTTCATCACCGCCACGATCGCCGGGATACTCCTGGCTAAGCTGATGAACATGGTGACGAAAACGCCGGTGAACCCGATGATCGGC
>JANQEF010000271.1 GCA_028278465.1 Dehalococcoidia bacterium
CGGAGTGCAAGGTACCCCGCCGAGCTGCGCTCCCGCGGACTTCATTCGATGCGCCGACGGCGTGCGCCCGTTCTACCGCGCCGACAAAGGCGACGGCCACGACTGGTTGATTCACGCCGGCGGCGGCGGTCACTTCAGCTCGCCGAACAGCACGCCCGTCGCCATCTGGACTCTGGTTCACAATCAAGGAAAGGGTGCCTACAGCGTAACCACCACACCGAAGATCCTCGACGACCTGACCGGGATCTTCGACGAGGCGGAGGCCAATCCCTTCTCGTCGTACCACCGGATCTGGATCGAGAAGTGCACCCCCGACCGCTGGCTCGGCAACCGGGCCCACCACGATCTACAGGACTTCACCGAGGCCGTGACGCTGGAGGTCATCGCGGGCACCTGCCCGGACAGCAACGGCGACGGCACGGCCAACTGCCGCGACGAAGGTTGTGTGTGCGACACCCAGAAGCTGGACCCGCCGCCGAGCCCCGGCAAGGAGTACAGCGTCTACTACCACGGCAAGAGGATCGTCCGCGCGGTGCTGGCCGACCTTCTGCGCCCGGGCGGAATCGATACCTACGACGACTTTCCCGGCGACGTCGCCGACGACTTCGATCCCCCCAACAGTGATTCGCAAATCCTCTTTCACTGTCACTCGAACGGCTGCAACGGGCTGCAGAACGGACACCTCGATGATCTACACGCGGCGCTCGACACTGCGCTCGGTGCGGATGTCGACGTTCGGGCGCTGTTCAGCGGTTTTCTCGGCGGGAGCGTCGAGGCCGAGATCACGGTGTCTGACTACGACTGCGTGGACGTCGTCGACCCGCCCGGGGTCCCGGACAACGATGGTGATATCGACGACGCGCTCAGCCTTTACGATCATGTCGTGGATACGCGCTCGATCACCCGGCAGAAGATGTCGGCCGCGACGTTTGCGCCGGGACCGCTCGGCCGCGAGCACCAACTGCTGGTCGACTGGTGGGACGAGACGGCTGCGGGCTATGCCGAGCCCGTGGACGCGAGCTGCCTCGCCCTCCATTGCCCGGCGAGCATCCTCGGCTGGGCCAACGATCCGGCGTGCACTCCCTGCAACACCTCCGTGCACGTTCTTCTCAACCATCTGGGGACACCGTTCCTGTACAACCAGGCGCAGCGCGACAACACCATCGGCCAACGCATGCCTCACTGCGAAACCGGCGGCGAGCCCCCGAGCACTGTTCACTGTGACGTGGAAGGCGCCGTGACCGGGGTCGACATGCGCACTACGCACTGGCGCAAGCTGGTGCGCAAGACGATCGCAGACCTCTTCCGGTCGGCGGAGCTCGAGCGCTGCGAGGGTGGCGTCGGCAACGAGTGGCCCTACAACCACATCATGCTCCTCGCTCCGGATTGGGGTAACCACGGGCCGCTCTCGGACCCGGTCGTGGCCGCCAAGCAGCTCGATCTCCCCGATCCGACCGGGGCCAGGGCGATCGCCCAATGGGCGCACCTCTTCGCCAGCGCGACCACCCCGGCATTACCCAACAAGGCCATCTGCCTGGTCGAAAAGACCGCAGGAGAGAACGCGGCCGATTTCGACGACCTGACAAAGGGCTCGGTGGCGCCCTGTACGCAACCCTGAAGACACGCGAGTAGAGCGACCCCGGGGAGTCTCGCGAGATTCCGCTAGCCCGATCCAGCGATGGCTGCTACGAGTCGTTCGAGATCAGCACAGCGAACCGCCACCGTCCGTCCGGATCGCGCTCCAGCACGTGGACGTACTTACGGGAGCTGCTGAAGCCGGGCATATCAGGGCTAATAGACAGTTCTTGTGTCCCGACCTCGTACGCCAGATCGCCGACGCCGTACACGTCCACCGGCGACAACTCGAGACTCGTGACCGTGACAGCCTCGAACATGGCTGCATTGTGAGCTTGGAGCTCCGCTCTTCCCGTGATCAGCGGCGCGTTTGCGTGCAGGAGCCGAACGTCTTCGGTGCAGAGGTCGGCGTAGGCAGCAGCATCGCCTGCGACGATCGCATCGATCACCGCTTGCCTCAGACTCGCGATGGCGTCCAGGTCTGCCCCAGATAGGTTCGGGAGCCGATCGGCCGGCCGGTGACACCCGACCACCACAACGAGCGCCAGTACCCATTGAACTGTGGTTCGTCGCATGTGACCCCCCTTTGCGAGTTCAGGTGCCCGCCATTCTTGCATGGTGAGCATCTCGTACAGAACGCAGCCCAGCGCGAAGATGTCGGTTCGGGCGTCGACCGGCTGGCCCCGCAGCTGTTCCGGGGCCATGTATTGGATCGTGCCGACGATCTTGCCCTTGCCGGTCAGCAACACGGTCGGCGAGCCGCTTTCCGCGGCCACCTGCTCATCGTCGAGTTCCTTGGCCAGCAATCGGCATTCTATCTGCGGATGTCTCAGCGGCAGTGCGACCTTGATCGAAGCTCAGACCCCACCTTAGAGTCAGCCTGCCGAATGGAGCTAAAGATCGGGGGAGGGCAATTTGAAGAAGTACGTTGCTGTCAACCTGGTGCTTCTGTAGGACCGTGCAGAAGAAGAACGCAGGCAAGGCGAGATCCAAGGAGGCGGGCGCGAAGCCGAAGCTCCTCTCAGGTGGCAACCCCCAGATTTCGAAGGCCGACGGCGACGCCCCCGTGCAGGCCTACATCACGGCCATGCCAGGGTGGAAACGCGACGTCGGACGCCGCCTCGACGCGCTCATCGTGCGCACCGTCCCCAACGTGCGCAAGGCCGTGAGGTGGAACTCGCCTTTCTACGGCATCGAGGGCCAGGGCTGGTTTCTCAGCTTCCACTGCTTCACGAAGTACCTCAAGGTGACCTTTCTCAACGGCTCGTCGCTGCGTCCGGTTCCTCCCGTCGAGTCCAAGCATCAGGACGTGCGCTACTTTCACATCCACGAGGGCGATCAGGTCGACGAGAAGCTGGTGGCGAGCTGGATTCGCCAGGCGTCGGAGCTACCCGGCGAACGCCTGTTCTAGTCCATGCCCCCGCAGTCGCTGCCTCGGTGCTCAACGCTCGGGCGTCCCACCGGAAGCTGAACCAGGAGGACACCCAGGACCGCCACCAGGAGGCCCAGGCCCTCGCGCGCTCCGATCGGCTCGCCGAGGAAGACCCAGGCGAGAATCGCGATCTGAACGATCATGGTGTTGTTGATGAGGCTCGATTCGATGGCGGTGAGGCGGCGCAGGGTGTGGTTCCAGAGGGTGAAAGCCAGCGCCGTGTTGACGACGGCCAGCCAGAGGACGATGCTCCAGCCGGAGGCGTCGAGCTTCGGCACGCCCTCCACGATCAGTCCCGTGGCGAGAAGGAGAAGCGATCCGACGCCCATGCTCACGACCGTGACCAGCAGAGGATGGAAATTCCTGTGCCGGTTGACCGAGCGGCCCAGGATCGCCCCGCAGGAGTTGGCGAGCATCCCGAAGACGGCGACCGCCAGACCGATCGTGCTGAGTGGTGCGGTCACCGGCAGGAAGTAGATCAGCGCGCCAACCAGAAAGAGCGCCACGCCCGTCCACTGCAGCCGCGTGAGCCGCTCTCCCAGGAATGAGACGCCGAGGAGAGCGACCGCCGCGGGAGAAAAGCTCAGAACCAGACTGAGCATCACCGCGGGGAGATAGACCA